>NZ_JBFUEY010000010.1:0-167969 GCF_056403715.1 Mesorhizobium sp. P2_F5
CCACAAAACCTGGCCGTCATCCGCAGGCTCGCGCAAAACATCTTGACGGCTCATCCACTCGACAAACCTATCGCCAGCAAAATGCGACGGGCAAACTGGAGCAAAGATTTCTTCTATGAGCTCTTTATTCATATGCGATAGCCCTGCCCACAAGGGGGAGGTAGAGGCGCGCCAGCTTGAAGCGACCTTCTTTGGCGGCAACAAAAAACCCGCCACAAGGGCGGGTTTTTGATCTGTGAGGAGCCGATAAGGCTTAGAGGCCGAAGCCTTCGAAACGCTTCTTGAACTTCGACAGGCGACCGCCGCGGTCGAGCAGGGTCTGCTGGCCGCCGGTCCAGGCCGGGTGCGTGGTCGGGTCGATATCGAGGTTCATCGTATCGCCTTCCTTGCCCCAGGTCGAACGGGTCGAGTATTCGGTGCCATCGGTCATGACGACCTTGATGGTGTGGTAGTCGGGATGGATGTCGGCCTTCATTGTCGTGCTTCCTGGCTTGTGGCGCTGCCGACGGGCCCGTGGCCTGCGTCGATGCGCCCCTTTTTAAAACTCGAAGCCGCAGCTATTGAAAAGCCACGGCTTCTAAAACGGTCGGCGAGCCTATACATCAGCCGGAATTGAATCACAAGGCCGTGGCAGGCGCATATTGAAAGCGCTTACCTGGAAGCGGCCAGAGGAAACGGTCATGGCGGATATCAGCGGCGAGCAAGACGGGCGCAGACGCTCGCTCGGGCCGCTCAGGCGCCTCTATCCCTACATCGCCCGCTACCGCAAACTGGTCATCGGCGCCGTCATTTCGCTGGCCATCGCGGCGGCGACGACGCTGACGCTGCCGCTCGCCGTGCGACGCATGATCGACCACGGTTTCAGCGCGTCCAGCACCACTTTCATCGCCGAGTATTTCGCCGCTTTGGTGGCGATGGCAGCCCTTTTGGCGGCGGCATCGGCCGGCCGCTACTATTTCGTCATCACGCTCGGCGAACGGGTCGTCGCCGACATCCGCAGCGATGTGTTTTCGCATGTCACGACGCTGTCGCCTTCCTTTTTCGACACCGCGCAGTCGGGCGAGATCGTGTCGCGGCTTGCCGCCGACACGACGCAGGTGAAGTCCGCTGTTGGCGCCACTGCCTCGGTGGCGCTGCGCAATGTCATCCTCGGTCTCGGCGCGGTGGCGATGATGGTCGTCACCAGCCCGAAACTGTCCAGCCTGGTCATCGCAGCCATTCCGGTGATCGTGCTGCCGCTGGTCGCCTTCGGCCGTTCGGTCCGGCGCCGGTCGCGGCAGGCGCAGGATACGCTGGCGCAAGCAACCGCCTATGCCAGCGAGCAGATTGGCGCGGTGCGCACGCTGCAGGCTTTCACCAACGAGACGCTGGTCACCGGGCGGTTCTCGGCCGCGGTGGAAGCCGCCTTCCAGGCGGCGCGCTCGTCGATCTTTGCGCGCTCGCTGCTCACCTTCTTCGCCATTTTCATGATCTTTTCCTCGGTCGTGGCGGTGTTGTGGTTCGGCTCGCGCGACGTGCTGGCCGGCACAATGTCGCCCGGCACGCTCGGCCAGTTTCTGCTCTATTCGGTGTTTGCCGCCGGCGCGCTCGGCGCGCTGTCGGAAGTCTGGGGCGAGCTTGCCCAAGCGGCGGGTGCGGCCGAAAGGCTGACCGAGATCCTGGACGAGACGCCGGCGATTCAGTCGCCCGCCAATCCGCTGCCGCTGCCGGCCAAGGCGAAAGGCGCGATCAGTTTCGACGACGTCTCCTTCTCCTATCCGGCGCGGCCCGACCGCGCCGCCGTTCACGGCCTGAGCTTCCAGGTGAAGCATGGCGAGACGGTGGCGATCGTCGGTCCCTCCGGCGCGGGAAAAAGCACGGTGTTTTCGCTGATCCTGCGCTTTTACGATCCCGAGACCGGCCGCATCGCCATTGACGGCGTCGACGTGCGCGAGGCCGATCCGGCCGATGTCCGCGAGCGCATCGCCATCGTGCCGCAGGACGTGACCATCTTTGCCGCGAGCGCGCGCGACAATATCGGCTTCGGCCGGCCGGGTGCGTCAAATGCCGAGATCGAGGCCGCCGCCAGGGACGCGCTGGCCGATGAGTTCATCCTGCGGCTCGACAAGGGCTATGACAGCCAGGTCGGCGAGCGCGGCGTGACCTTGTCCGGCGGCCAGCGCCAGCGCGTGGCGATCGCCCGCGCCATCCTGCGCGATGCGCCGATCCTGTTGCTCGACGAGGCGACCTCGGCGCTCGACGCCGAAAGCGAAACGCTGGTGCAAAAGGCGCTGGAACGGCTGATGCAGGGCCGCACCACCATCGTCATCGCGCACCGGCTGGCGACCGTGCTGAAGGCCGACCGCATCCTGGTCATGGATGGCGGCCGCATCGTCGAGGAAGGCACGCATCAGAGCCTGGTCGCCAAGGGCGGCATCTATGCGCGGCTGGCCAAGCTGCAGTTCGAAACCGGCGCCAGCGCCTTCAGGGGTGCGGCGGAGTAATCGTTGCTACGCAGATAGAGTTCAGCTGCGGGCAGGCTGGCGCCGCCCGCGCCGGAGAGCGATGAATACCGGCACACCGACGAACAAGGTCAAAAGGAACATGCTGGCGATGATCTGCCGCTGTTCCGTGTCCGGATCGCTGACCTTCACTTCGGCGGTCGGCGGATCGATGTAGGTAAAGTCATACTCCCACTGAACATCCTTTGAGATGTCCTCGACGGATTTCAGATAATCCGCAATGGCCGTGGCAGGAACTTCCCTCGCCAGCGTCTGCAAATTCCATTCCACCCGGAATTCGGTTGGTGTGTTGCTCCACGACGTCTTCAGCGACACATAGGGTGTCACGATGTTTTTTATTTCGTCGCCGGAGAACCTGGCCTTGAGGTTGCGCACGGTCACGCTGTGGCGACGGTAATACGGAGAGCCGAGGGATATGGGGCCGCGGCGGCCGACGATGGTAGGGGCCGGGAGATAGCTGCCGAGATCCGCCGCCTGGATGGGGAAATTCTTGGCAAGATCGCTGGCCGCCAGCGCCTGCGCTGGCAATGAGTAGCTTTCTTTCACGCTGACGACGTTGCCGTCGCGTCGATCCAGGATTTCCAGCTTTGCGGTGCTTTGAATGCCCGGGTACTGCTTGCTGTAATATTTCAGGTAGTTGTCCGACAGTTCAGTCAGCGACTGGCCAGCCAGCCTGTTGCGCATCGAATCGGCGTCGGCGCCTTCGTACATGGAAAAGACCGTCAGCGACAACGGATCGCCCGGCTTCTCGGGAAAGTCGAACTCTTCGGCGACCTGGATCGATGGGCTGGTCAGTTCCGGGGTTGGCATCTTCTCCAATCCGCCGGTGCTGGAAAGCGGCAGCGCGAACCCATAATCGGCCTGCGCAAGATTGTATGCCTTGCCGCCCTGAAGATCGTTGGTGGCATCCAGCCAGTACGTCTGGGTTCCGATCTTCGCCTTGACGATGGCATGGTCGAAATCGCGCAGCGCCGGCAGGTGCTGGTCCAAGGCCCGCCCATAGTCGAGATCAGCCAGGGCGACCTCGGCAGAAATGCCAAGTCGTACAAGCGACGAGGCAAGCAGCAATGCCTTGTCCTTGCAATCGCCAAAGCCGCTTTGCAGGACAGTCGCTGGATCGCGCGGAACATAGGATCCCGCACCGATCGACAGGCTGACATAACGGATCTGGTCCTGCACCAGCCGCGTCGCCTGGATCAACCGGTCTTCGGCCACGGGATGCTTGACGGCGATGTCGTCTAGCTTGGCTGCGAAGTCGGCGGGAAAATCGGTCACCGGCCTGTAGTGGGACGCAATGGCGTCGACGACGCTTTGCCAGTTTGCGGTCGAGGCCACGTCGACGGAGCCCCAGGCCGGATACTGCGCCGGCAGGTTGTCCTCGACCTTCACCGGCTTCGGATTGCGGATCTCCCACAAATAGACGGTGTCCGATTCCGACGACGAGATCGCCGGCTTGAGTTCCGTTCCCCTTGCCTTGATTTGAAGCGGCTGACTGGCGGGCCAGGTGATGTTTGCGCGGATCAGCGCCACTGGCTCTTCCCACTCGGTCGCAAAGCTGAAGAAGAAAAGATCCTTGCCGACAAGCGGCGCGATTTCATAGGTCGTCGCATAGTCGACAATGTCGCCGACACGCACGTCTTCGATGTTGACATGGGCCGTCAGCCAGCCGTCGTACAGGCCTTTCTCGGCGTCCTTTTCCTGCCTGAAAATATCGAATTTCGTGCTTGCCAGCCGGTCGATCACGGCGCCATCGCGGATGATGCGCAGATGGTTCAAGGTGACTTTGTGCCGCGACGGATCGAACTGCAGGTTGATTCCGGCGCCCTGCTCGAGGCCTGGCCGGTCGACGATCTTATAGACCGTGCGCGAGTATTGGTCGTAGCCGCCGGTGCGGTGGACGATCTGGTCGTCCGAGAGCAGCCACGAGATGCCGTTCCTGATCTGGTCGGATCGGCTGGCGTCAGCCGAGGGAACATCGATCAGCCTGGTCCAGGACGGCGCTGGTCCGATAAGAACCACCTCGTCGGACAGGGCAGGAGAACTCAAGCTGATCAGAAAGAGGGCGAAGCTGATGAGCCGCCAGCAAGACTTGATCACACGAAAACCAATACAGGCCGACATCCAGCTTCGCCAACTCTAGACCGGGTCATCGTTTCACGGAAAACGCTGAACCGCTCCGCCCCTTTGTTTTGACGCAATTCCAAAAACAACTCTTTTTCAGAGGCTTTCCAGCAGAAGTAAAGCCCATCGGCCGATGTTTTTGGAGCCTGCGGCGGCCGGAACTAGTCGGCCCCGTAGCGCTGCTTCAGGTGACGGGTGAAATGCGCGGCGTTGAGCTTCTCGCCGGTGGCGCGTTCGAGCAGGTCCGGTGTCGACCAGCGCGAGCCCTGTGACCAGATCTTGTCGCGGCGCCAGTCGTTGATGGCGGCGAAGTTTCCTTTTGCCAGATCGTCGTCGGCGGAAGGATGCTTGCTGGTCAGCGCCGCCCACTGCTGCGCCGCCATCATGGCGCCCAGCGTATAGGACGGGAAATAGCCGAAGGCAGCACCTGGCCAATGCACGTCCTGCATCGGCCCGTCGGCCGGGTTGTCGATGGTCGACAGGCCAAGATACTCCCGCATCTTGGCGTCCCATGCCTCGGGCAGGTCGGCTGCCTGCAGCCGTCCCGAGACAAGCTCCTGCTCCAGCTCGTAGCGCAGGATGACATGCAGCGGATAGGTGACCTCATCGGCGTCGACGCGGATCAGGCCGCGCTCGACACGGTGCACATGCGGCAGGATGTCGTCGAGCGACCAGGCCTCGCCCAGATGCTTTTCAACCACCGGCAGCGCCCAGCGCCAGAATTCGGGGTTGCGGCCGACCTGCTTTTCGACGAACAGGCTCTGGCTTTCGTGCACCGCCATGCCGCGCGCCTTGCCGAGCGGCCAGTGCGCCCAGGCCTTCGGCAGGTTCTGTTCGTAGAGCGCATGGCCGGTCTCGTGCAGCACGCCCATCAGCGCCGACAGGAAATCGGAGGTCTTGTAGCGGGTGGTGATGCGCACGTCGGTCGGCACGCCGCCGCAGAAAGGATGATGCGACACCGACAGCGAGCCATGGGTGAGGTCGAAGCCGACCGCCGCCATCATGGCGAGACCGAGCTCGCGCTGCCGGTCGATCGCATAGCTGCCCGAAAGCGGCTTCAGCGGGCGACTGGCCAGCCGCGCTTCCTGCGCGGCCAGCGCTTCCGGCACGAAGCCTTTCAGAAACGTCTTCAGCTCAGTGAAGACCGGCGTGATGTCGGCGGCGCGGTTGCCGGGATCGTATTGCTCCATCAGCGCGTCGTAGGGATCAAGCCCGAGCGCGTCGGCGCGCATGGCTGCCTCTTCGCGCACCAGCGCAATGACACCCTCGAGCGCCGGCAGGAAGCCTGCCCAGTCGTTCTTGGCGCGCAGGTCACGCCAGAGCTGCTCGGAGCGCATGCGCGCCACCGTCTGGCGCTCGACGAACTCGACCGGCAGGCAGGTCAGGTTGGTGTATTGCCGGCGCGATTCCCGGACCGCCGCCTGCTGCTCCTCGTTCAACGCCTCTTGTTCGGCGGCGGCGAGCCAGTCAGCAATTTCCGGCGCCGTTGCCCGGGCATGCAGCATGCCGGCCAGGGAAGACATGGCTTCGGCGCGCTTCTCGCCGCCACCGACGGCCATATGGGTCGCCTCGTCGGCGCCGAGGATGGCGAGCGCATGTTCCAGCGCTTCGAGCTTGTGGCCGAGATCATCGAGTTTTTGGAAGGACATGGCAGGTTCCGCGTTTTGGACGGCGGGAAAAGATACCAATGCGCCAGGCTTGGCAACCCTCGAAGGTTGCTCTCGCCGATGCAGCTTGCACAGGTGAGGGCGTGCATGGAATGCTGGCCAGCGGCGCAACACCGCCACGAGGGGAGAGCAAGATGATCGGCAATATTCTGGTCGGGCTGGTGGCGCTGATCCACTGCTACATCGTCTATCTGGAGATGGTGGCGTGGGATACGCCGCGTGGCCACAAGGCATTCAACCTCAAGCCGGATTTTGCCAGTGCCTCGAAGGTGCTCGCCGCCAATCAGGGGCTTTACAACGGCTTCCTTGCCGCCGGGCTRATCTGGGGGCTCTATCTCGGCGCAGCCGGATACCAGATCAAGGTGTTCTTCCTGCTTTGCGTCGCGATCGCCGGGCTCTATGGCGCGGCGACCGCCAGCAGGAAGATTCTGTATATCCAGACCGTACCGGCGGTGGTTGCGCTTGTCGCGCTCTGGCTGGGCTGGTAACAAAAAGACGCCCTTGTAGCCAAGGGCGTCAGACAGTCCCTTCCTCACGCTTGGGATATCAGAGCGGACCTCAGCCGTTCGGATAGTGGCCGCCGTCGGCGCCATCGCCCATCAGGAAGCCGCTGCCGGTATCGACCATCAGCTTCTGGTCGACATTGTCGAGGCGGCGCAGCAGCTCGTGGTACTGCGCGGCCGGGATCCTGCCATGATCCGAACCGGCGACCCGTTCGGCGGCCTGGCTGATATGCGCCGCTCGCAGACGCAGTCGCTGCGCTTCCGAAGTCGAGATGGTCTTTGCCTCGCGCGCATCGGTGATGCCCTGTTCGACGCCCTGCACCTGCTCAATGAGGCCGGTCACGCGCGGACCGGTCATGTCGGTCGGGTCACTGGCGTCGAGGGCGCCTTTGTGATGTCCGGCGGCATAGGCGCCGGTGAGCGGAACGGCGATCAGAAGTGTGGTGAGGGTTGCAGTCCCGAGAGTCTTCAAAGAACGCATGATGTGCGTCTCCTCCTGCTGTGGAAGGGGCAAGCGCTTTCGCTCCGCCTTCCGGGGCGGGCCGTCGGGTTCCGTCGCGTCGCGATGGGAGGCATCGCCGGCGGGTCTCGGCCCTGCGCGGCAAACTAGGAGCCTGGGAATGCGAAGTGTAATTAAAAAAAGATAATGTTTTCAGGCCTTGTCGAGGCTGCCTTGCGCCCTAGAGTTGAGCCGACGAACAAATTCGCGTGACTAAAAATCACCGTTCGGTGAGCTTTAGTTCAATGCGGCGGTTCTTGTTGCGGGCGTCTTCGGTGTCGGCGGGGTCGAGCGGCTGGAATTCACCGAAGCCGGCGGCGACCAGCCGGTTGGCGGGCACGCCATTCTCGATCAGGAACTTGACCACCGAAGTCGAACGCGCCGTCGACAGTTCCCAATTGTCGCGGTAGCGGCCCGTGCCCGACAGCGGCTTGTTGTCGGTGTGGCCGTCGACGCGCAGCACCCAGTTGATCTCCGGTGGAATTTCCTTCTGCAACTCGATGATGGCGTCGGCGAGCTTCTTCATCTCGACCTTGCCGGCATCGTTGATCACTTCGGAGCCGGTCGGGAACAGCACTTCCGACTGGAAGACGAAGCGGTCGCCGACGATACGGATGTTCTCGCGGTCGGCGAGGATTTCGCGCAGGCGGCCGAAGAAGTCGGAGCGGTAGCGGTTCAGCTCCTGCACGCGCTGCGCCAGCGCGACATTCAGCCGACGGCCGAGATCGGCGATCTTGGTGTTGGAATCGCGGTCGCGGGTTTCAGACACATTGAGGGCGTCCTCGAGCGCACCGATCTGCTTGCGAAGTGCTGCGATCTGCTGGTTGAGGATCTCGACCTGGCTGAGCGCCTGCTGGCTGATCTGGCGCTGGCTGTCGAGTTCGCCGCCCAGCTCTACGGCCCGCTGGTTGGCGGCGTCGCCGGCGCCGGCACCTTGCGCCAGCAATTGCTCGAGCCGGCTCTTTTCCGCCTCTGACGCCGACAGCGATGCCTGCAGATTGGCGAGCGAATCATCCTTGTCCTGCGTCGTCGAGCGCTCCAGCGCCAGCAGTTGCGTCAGTTCGTTGATCTGCGAGTTGAGGCGTGTGAGCGCCGTATCCTTGCCGGAGAGTTCGCGGCCGAGCAGGAATTGCGCCAGCACGAAAACGGTGAGCAGGAACATGATCGCCAGAAGCAGCGTCGACAGCGCATCGACAAAGCCCGGCCAGTAGTCGATGCGGCGATCGGTGCGCCGCTTGGCGAGCGCCATGTTAATGGACCCCGGGCTTCTTCAGGGCGTCAGCGATCTTTTCCAGCGTGTTGCGCATCGCCTTCTGTTCATCCGACTGGGCTTCGACCCAGTCGCGCATGATCTGCTGCTCGGAGCGCATGTTCTTGACCAGGCCGGAAATGCCGTCGGCGAGATTGGCCATGGCGGTGGCGACGCGCGGGTTGGAGCCGCCGCCGTTTTCCTGCATGCTGCGCAGCCGTTCCGACAACAGGCGGATCTCGTCGGAAGGTTCGCTCTTGGCCGGATCGGCAACGACGATGTCGGAGGAGAGATCGGTGACCGAGGACAGCCAGTTTTCGAGTTCGGTGTAGAAACGGGTCTGGGCGCGGCCGGCCTGCAGGTCGAGGAAGCCGAGCACCAGCGAACCGGACAGGCCGAACAGCGAGGACGAGAAGGCCGTGCCCATGCCGGCCAGCGGCGCCGACAGCCCCTGCTTTAGCGAATCGAGCACGGCGGCGGCGTCACCGGTGCCGGGATCGAGCGATTCGATGGTCTCGCGGATCGAACCGATGGTGTTCAACAGGCCCCAGAAGGTGCCGAGCAGGCCGAGGAACACCAGCAGGCCGACAAGGTAGCGCGAGGTGTCGCGGGTTTCGTCGAGGCGGGTGGCGATCGAATCCAGCATGGTGCGCATCGAGGAGGTCGAGAAGGCCACTGTCGAGGAACGGCCGATCATCGCCTTCATCGGCGCCAGCAGCACCGGTTCGGTGGTTTCGGAACCGGCGCGGAAGGAATTGACCCAGCGCACCTCGCGAAACAGCCGTCCGACCTGGGTGAAGGCAAGCAAGATGCCGACCACCAGCACGCCGACGATCAGGCCGTTAAGACCAGGATTGCTGCCGAAAGCGGTGGAAATCTGGCGGGTGAGGATGGCGGCGATGAAGGCGACGATGACCAGGAAGATGACCATGGTCAGGAGGAAAACCTGGGGGCTCGACAGTTTGTGCGGATCGTACATCAGGACATCAGAGCGTCTGCCCACGCCGAAGGATCTGAGAAAAGCCATCCGTGCCCCGTTTCCGATGCTCTTTATTTGCCTCGACGCAATTCCGAACGGGAAACCGCTCACACTTTCCCTGGAACTGCTCCAGTGCCGCCGATCACGTAATTCGCGACTCTAAACGGAATTGTGACCAAATTGAATGGCGCTTGGCAATATTGCCCGGCAGATCGGGCTGCGGTCCGCCGTTCAGAGGCGGTTGATGACAAGGCAGTCGACCATGGCGGCAAGATGCAGCCCGGCGCCGGTGATGACAAAGCCGTGCCAGACGGCATTGTGGAAGCGCAGCCCCTTCCAGGCAAAGAAGATGACGCCGCAGGAATAGACGATGCCGCCGGCGACGATCAGCGCGATCGACGTGGTCGGCAATGTCGCGACCAGCGGCTTGACCAGGACGACTCCACTCCAGCCGATGGCGAGATAGAAGACGATGGCCAGACGATCGAAGCGGCCGGGCAGAAATACTTTGATGGCGATGCCGGTCAAAGCCGCGGTCCAGACAAGGACAATCATCGGTAGCGCCAGCGGCGAGCCGTCGAGCTGGGCCAGAAAGGGCGTGTAGGTCGCCGCAATCAGGAGATAGATCGCGGCATGGTCGAAGCGCCGCAAGATCCATTTCGCCGGCGATGTCACCGGCCACAGATTGTAGGTGAGAGAAACCGACAGCACGGTCAGCAGCGACACCACAAAGAAGACAGCGGCGACGTATTCGCCGGGACCGGCATGGAAAGCGGCCAGTGCCAGCAAGGCCGAGCCCGCCGCTATCGCCAGCACGATGCCGACCGCGTGCACAATGCCGTCGGCGATCATCTCCGCGCGCGAATAGTGCCAGCGCCCGACGAAGGGAATCTCAACCTGCAATTCTGGCGGCGGTAGTGGCGGCATGCTCGTCATCGAAAATCCTGCGTCAACCCTTATCTGGGCGGTTGCCACGCAGTATTTCAAGCTTCGGTTGCGGTTTTACGATTGCGGCGCTTCAGCGCGATGCCCCAGCATGCCCAGTGATCAGCGTGCAGAAAGCGGCTTCTTCACGGCCTTCAGCAGCGCGCGCTGAATGACTTCATTGCCGGCAACGACCGAGCCTGCCTCCAGCATGTCCTGGCCGCCATCCATGTCGGAGACGAAGCCGCCGGCTTCGCGGACCAGGAGCAGGCCGGCGGCGATATCCCAGGCCGACAGGCCGGTTTCCCAGAAGCCATCCATACGGCCGGCGGCGACATAGGCGAGATCGAGTGCGGCCGAACCCAGGCGGCGCACGCCCGAGACTTCGGCCATCACATTGCGCAATTCGACCAGGAAATTGCCGTGCTGGCCGCGTCCGAGATGCGGCACGCCGCAGCCGATGACGCAGTCGGTGAGCTTGATACGGCCGGCAACGCGCAGCCGGCGGTCGTTCATGAAGGCGCCGCCGCCGCGCTCGGCGGTGTAGAGCTCATCCATTGCCGGATTGTAGATCACGGCGGCGACGAGCTGGCCCTGACGCTCGAGCGCGATCGAGATGGAAAAGATCGGGATGCCGTGCAGGAAATTGGTGGTGCCGTCGAGCGGATCGACGATCCAGCGGTGCTGGTCGTCGTCGCCTTCGACCACGCCGCGCTCCTCCATCAGGAAAGCATAGCCCGGCCGCGCCTTCGACAGTTCGGCAAACAGAATGTCCTCGGCCTTGCGGTCGGCCTGGCTGACATAGTCGCTCGGCCCCTTCATCGACACCTGCAGGTTCTGCACCTCGCCGAAGTCGCGCGACAGCGAGCGGCCGGCCTTCATGGCGGCCTGGACCATGACATTGAGAAGTGCTGAGCGTGCCATCGTATCTGTTCCTGCCTACGCGTCAGTCTGCGCGGCGCATGTAGGTGAGTTCGTTGGTGTCGACGACGATGCGTTCGCCGGCGCCGATGAATGGCGGCACCAGGACGCGGATGCCGTTTTCGAGCACCGCCGGCTTATAGGAAGACGCGGCCGTCTGGCCCTTCACCACCGGGTCGGCCTCGGTGATGGTCAGCGTCACCTGGTCGGGCAGCGAAATGCCGATCGGCCTGTCCTCATAGAGCTGGACCGTCACCATCATGCCGTCCTGCAGGAAGGCGGCGCGGTCGCCGACAAAATCCTTCGCCAGTTCGAGCTGCTCGTAGCTCTGAGTGTCCATGAACACCAGCGCGTCGTCCTGTGCGTAGAGGAAGGAAAAATCCTTTAGGTCGAGCCTGATCTGCTCGACGGTCTCGGCCGAACGGAAGCGCTCGTTGAGCTTGGTGCCGTTGATCAGGTTCTTCAGTTCGACCTGGTTGTAGGCGCCGCCCTTGCCGGGCTTGACGGTGTTGGTCTTGACCGCCACCCAGAGGCCGCCATCGTGCTCGATGACATAGCCGGGACGGATTTCGTTGCCATTGATCTTGGCCATGATGATGTTGATCCGGGAATGAGATGGTCGCTGGACAAGCGATTTCGGGCTCCCAAGACCACAAATCACCCGAAGAGGCAAGGGAGCGGGCAGGGTCAGGGCAAGCGGTTGGCCTTCTGCAGGGCCTGCTTGGTCTGATCGTCGGTCAGCCCTTGCAGGAAATCGTCCATCTGCGGATCGATAAGGCCGGCGCGGCGGGCGACCACATACCAGGCTCCCGCCAGGATCAGATCTGGATCGGTGCCGATGCCGCCCATGTAGAGCTTTGCCAGCCGGTTCTGGGCGGCGACGTTGCCGCCTTCGGCGGCCTGCTTCATCCAGTTGAAGCCGGATTTCAGGTCGCGAACACCGCCGCGGCCCTCGATCATCCAGGCCGCAAGATCGATCTGCGCGGTGTCGTAGTTCTGCCTGGCGGCCTGCGCCAGCAGGCCACGTGCCTTTGCATCGTCGCGCGTCTTGCCACCGACGCCATTGGCATAGACCTGCGCCATCGCATACTGAGCGTCGGCAAGCCCGGTCGCCGCGGCGCGTTCGTAATAGGGCACGGCCCTTGCGATGCCGGCATCGCCCGGATCCTGCTGCACCAGCAGCTGCGCGAAGTTGAACTGCGCCAGGCGGTTGCCGGCTTCGGCGGCGGCCTGCATCAGGGCGTAGGCGCCCTTCTCGTCCTTCTTGACGTAGCGGCCATCGAGCAGCATCAGCGCATACTGGAACTGCGATTCAGGTATCCCCTGTTCAGCGGCCTGCGCATACCATTTGGCGGCCTCCGCCGGGTTGAGCGGCACGCCCAGCCCGCGCGACAGGATCTCGGCCACCAGCGTTTGCGCCGCCGGGTCGCCATTCTGGGCCCGCACCAGCGCGAGATTGTAGGCGGTCTTGTAAAGGCCTCGCTGGAAAGCGCCATAGGCGGGGTCCGCCGGCTTGGCGCCGAAGCGCTCTGGATTGATGGCGTCGGCCGAGGGTAGCGGTGCGGTCGTCGCGGGCTGCGGCAGCGGGGTGTCGATCGGTTTGTCGACATGAACGCCGGAATCGGTGGCATCGGCCTTAGGGGCACCGGCCTTTGAGGCACCCGCATCGGGGGTGCCCGCATCCGGTGCACTGATCGCCGGTGCGCCGGTATCGGGCCTCGGCTGCGGCAACGGAATGGGCTCCGCCGCGATCGCCGCCCCGCTCATCAAGGCCGCAACGAGAACAGCGCTAGGAAGTCCGGGTCGGCGCACGTCAGTCCTCGAAGCGCGGCGCGGTTTGATCGAGCAGCGCATTGGCGGCAGCGACTGCCGCCGCGGGATCGGCGCCATCGGCGAAGACGGCGCTGGACAGCGCCACGAATTCGGCGCCGGTGTCTGCCACCGCCTCGATAGAGGCGAGGTCCGATCCGGCCATGACGATGCAAGGGATCTGGATCATGTCGGCCCACCAGCGGCCGAGCGACAGATTGCGCGGATGCGGTTCCGGCTTGTTGTCGTAGCCGAAGCGGCCGAAGAAGATGTAGTCGGGCCTGGTTTCGCCGAGCTCCAGCGCATCGTCGCGGGTCTTGGCGCCGCCGGCGCCGACCATCATCTTTCCCTGAAAATGTTCGATGGTCTCGGCGAGTGCATCCTTGGAAACCTCGACATGAATACCGTCGGCCTGGACGCGGCCGGCAATGCGGGTGTCGCCGGCGATGATGACGGCAATGCCGGCCGCTTGCGCCACCGGCACGATCTGTTCGGCAAAGGCCTGGAAGGCAGCCTCGTCCATACCGTTTTCAGGCAGGATCAATGAAGCGACGTCGCCGCCCTCGAAGGCCGCGGCAATGCGCTCGGCCGGCGCGTCCTTGGGCGCGATCAGCACTATGCGGCAGCGGTTGGGAGGTGTTGCGTCGTTCATTGGCTTTCGATCCCGGATTTCGCCTATGCCGGGCGAAGATGGTTGCATTGCGGCATAGAACAAAGCGCCGGGATTGAACAGGCGCTAGCTGTCAGGCGACAATCGCTGTTCGGAACGAAGAGCGTTGCTGGCTTTCATGATGAGGTCAAACACCTTCGAAGGCTCTTCGATGCCAAGAAATTGCGGGACTGGGTCAAAAGCTGGAGACCAGCTGCCCGTCCTTGAATTTCCGAAGAAAGATGCTGCGGGTCCGAAACGCAAATTGCCACGCTTTGCTTCCGCGCCCGCCATTTGGATATCGGGAAGACGCTCAAGATCGATCGATATGAAGTTGGAGGAAGGGGCGGTTCGCATGATGAGAATACGCTTATCGGTGACTGCGTAAGCGATACGTCGTCTCACCCATGCGTCGACGGCAAACCTGCCAAAGACGAAGAAGAGCCCGATGCAGACGAACATCCCTCCCCACGCATAGAAGAAAACCGGCGCGCCCTGGCTTGCCGCCGTGTAGGTCCAGAAAATTGCAAACCCGCACCACAGCAGGCTGAACGGGATGAGAAACATATCGCTGCTGGCGAACAATATGCCTTGCGCGGGAAAACCGCTCCACAAGATGCGTTCGCGAGGCAGCAGCCGTTTCTGAAAGATACCGACGTCCACGTTACCACCCCATCGCATGCACCCATGCTTTCATCGCACGAGTTCTGCCTGTGGTGCAAATCCGTGGCGCATTATCTGCTGACGTGAGCGTTCTGCGCCGGCGTTTTCGACTTCCACAGGGTCCAGCCGAGATTCATGCCGGCGGCGGCAATTAGGATGGCGGCGGCGCCGACGAGCTGGGCCGGATGCAGCCGGTGGCCGAAGGCCATGACATCGACCAGGATCGCCACGACAGGGTAGATGAAGGAAAGCGACCCCTGCAGATGCGTCGGCAGTTTCTGGATGGCGCCATACATCAATATGTAGACCAGGCCGGTGTGGACGACGCCAAGCGTGACCAGCATGGCCCAGCTCCAGGTGTCGGTGGGCAAATGGGCGAGGTTGGCAAAGGGCGCCAGCATGACGACGCCGACGCAGACCTGGATCAGCGCGATCAGATGCGGCGGGGTGCCCTTCAGCTTCTTGGCGACGATTGCCGCGACGGCCCAGAAGAAGGCCGCGCCAAGCGCCATGCCGATGCCGATGACATAATCGGTGCCGACGATGCCGGAACCAGCATCGGGCCCTGTCTGCACGATCAGCAGCATGCCGGCAAAGGCGATGCCGAGCCAGGTCAGCTTGGCCAGGGTCAGCCGCTCGCCGAAGAACAGCGCACCGAAGCCGACCAGCATGAAGGGCTGGGTGTTGTAGACCGCTGTGGCGATCGAGATCGAAGCGCGGGAAAAGGCGCTGAACAGCAACAGCCAGTTGATGACGATCGCCGCACCGCCGAGCGCGGCGATCGCAACAATGCGCAGCGTCAGCCTGCCGCGCAGCAGCCCGAGTGCCGCGCAGGTGACCAGCAGCGCCACCGCGCCGAAGGCACAGCGCCAGAACACCACGTCCATGACGGGCTGACCCGACATGACGACGAACCAGCCTATCGTGCCGATGATCGTCATCGCCGCCGTCATCTCGATCGTGCCGCGCACCGTGCTGTCCATGACAATACCTCTGATATCCGTTGAGGTATGATAATCTCATGCGGTCCTAAGGGTTTATATGTTTTATGAAAGGTGATATACGGTGACCACCTAATTTAATAAGGCGAACTCCGCCTTTTGCGAGGGAATGAAAATGCTGGACGAGCTGGACAGAAAGCTTCTCGACATCCTGATCCGGGATTCCCGAACTTCGCTGAAGGACTTGGCGCAACAGGTCGGGCTGTCGTCGCCGAGCGTCTCGGAGCGGCTGCGGCGGCTGGAAGAGCGGGGCGTCATCCGCGCCTTCACCATCGAGATCGATCCGGAGGCGCTGGGCTATCCGCTGCAGGCGATCGTGCGGGTGCGGCCGCTGCCGGGCAAGCTGCATATCGTGCAGAAGCTGATCGGGGAGATTCCTGAGTTCGGCGAGTGCGACAAGGTTACCGGCGACGACTGTTTCGTGGCGCGGCTCTACGTGCGCTCGATCGGCGAACTCGACAAGCTTCTCGACCGCATCGCCGACAAGGCGGAAACCAGCACCGCCATCATCAAGGCACAGCCGATCCGGCGCCGCCCGCCTCCACTTGGGCAAGCGTCGTTTTAGCTAAAGCTCCAGCTTGTAACCGATGTGGCTGGCCTTGAAGCCGAGCCGGTCATAGAAGCGGTGCGCGTCGTTGCGGCTCTTGTTGGTGGTCAGCTGGACAATTTTGCAGCCGCGTTCGCGGCACTGTTCGACCGCCCATTCCAGCAGGCGTTGCCCCAGCCTTTCGCCGCGCCGGTCGGCGGCGACGCGGACAGCCTCGATCTGGCCGCGCAAGGCGCCCTGCAGCGACAGGCCGGCAAGGTAAGTGATCTGCAGCGTGCCGATCACCTTGCCGCCATCCGTCATCACGGCGAGAACCTGGTTGGGGTCGGCGTCGATGGCGGCAAAGGCGTCGCGATAGGCCTTGGCGAGCGGCTCGGAGGCATCCTCGCGGCTGCTGCCGAGCGGATCGTCGGCGAGCATGGCGACGATGGCAGGCAAGTCGGCTGCTTCGGCGCGGCGGATGTGGAGTACGCTCATTTGTAAAAACCTGATGCATCGGGGATGGCGCCCTTATGCATCGGCGGCAGTCTTGCCGCAAACCTCGAACGGTTAAGTTACAGACAGTTGATGACCAGCATCGCCGGCCGGAATTTCGCTGTCGCGGCGCACGGGTTTCTGGGTTATTGCAGGTCACTATCTTCCCTCCAGCCTCATTCTCCTCATGTCAGGTCTGCTCGCCGATCCGTGGTTCTATGCCGCCGCCATTCCGGCGGTGATCCTCGTCGGCTTGTCGAAAGGCGGCTTCGGCGGCGCCGTCGGCTTTGTCGGCGTGCCCTTGATGGCGCTGGCCATGCCGCCGGTGCAGGCGGCCGCCATCCTGCTGCCGATCCTGTGCCTGATGGACATCGTTTCAGTGTGGACGTGGTGGGGCGTCTATGACCGCAAGATGCTGGTCGACATGATGCCGGGCGCAGTGATCGGCATTGGGCTCGGCTGGCTGACGGCGGCGCTCGTCACTGAAGAGATGGTGCGGCTGATCGTCGGCGCCGTCGCGCTGATCTTTGTGCTGCGCTGGCTCTATCTGCAGTTCCGCCACGGTTCCGACCATGCGGCGGCGCCGAACCGCATCGCCGCCGCCTTCTGGGGCACCGTTGCCGGCTTCACCAGCTTCGTCGCCCATGTCGGCGGCCCGCCCTTCCAGGTCTATGCGCTGCCGATCAGGCTCGATCCGAAGGTGCTTTCGGGAACATCGGCGATCTTCTTTGCGGCCACCAATGCGCTGAAACTGATCCCTTATTTCGCGCTCGGCCAGTTCGACACTGCCAATCTGACGGCGTCCGCCGTGCTGATGCCGCTGGCGCCGCTGGCCACCATTGCCGGCGCCTGGCTGGTGCGGCGCATGCGGCCGGAGATCTTTTATCCCTTCACCTATGCGACCGTGGCCGTCGTCGCGGTCAAGCTGCTGTGGGACGGCATCGCCGGCCTCATGTAGAGGCAAGGACGGCTGACAGCCGCCCTTGCCGGCGGCTGCATCACGCGGCGCTCGGGACCAGCCGGCGGCTACCGCCAAAGGCGAGCGTTGCGCCGGCGGCAATGACCAGTGCCATGCCGGCAAGGATGCCGACATCATGCATGGTTGGCTTGAGCACCATGTCGGCGACGATCACCAGCATGACCGAATAGTCGAAGCGAGCGGTGTTCATCATGCGCTGACCCTCGGCAAGAGCGGCCAGCGTCGCGCCGTCCTTGGCGAGCATGGCGCCCATCCGTTCCCCGATCGGCTTGAAGATGAGCATGCCGATCGAGAAGGTCGTGGCGTAGCCGGCAAGACCGATCAGGATCCAAAGATCGGAAAAACCAACCCAGAAAATGCACATGACGAGCCCGAAGAGCAGCGTCAGCATGGACATCGGCGCGAAGAAACGGCCGCCCAGTTGCCCGCTGGCGCGAATCGCCTGCAGCTTGTCCTCGATGTTGCCGGCGCGCTCGGCAAGCACGCCAAGCAGGAACAGCACGAAGCCTCCCCCGACCCAGAGGATTGCCGAGGTGACGTGCAGAAACTTGACGATCGAGTACCAGTCCATGGTTTGCTCCAAGGTGTTCCGATGATCTGCGGCCGAGCGATTTGCGCCGGCCGTTTCAGAGAAGCGGGCGTTTAGCGCAACGCATGTTTCGGAACGATGTCGCGTCGACGCTCCAGCCTGTTACCGCAGTTTGATCACTCATTTGGCCGCAAGCCTGTGACGACACGCCCGAATGCCAGGCGGCGGTCATTCAAACCGGATAGGCCCTGCGGCATGATCCTGAAACGTACGGGGACTAAGCCGCTCGCGACCGACGCTCCATTCTGGCCGCGCGCGATCGGACCAAGTCTGCGGCAACCAACGAGGGTATCCAATGCAAGGCGTAGCACGAAATTTCTTCACCCTGGCCGTCATCTACGCGCTGTGCGGCATGGCCTTGGGCCTGCACATGGCGATCACCAATGACCATGGGCAGATGCCGACCCACGCGCACACGATGGTGGCGGGCTGGCTGATGTCGGCGGTGTTCGCCTTCTTCTACCATTTGTTCCCTGCCATCGGGCAAAAGACGATTGCCGTCGTCCATTTCTGGCTGACGGCGGTCAGCGGCATCGCGCTGATGATCGGGCTTTATTTTGAACTTGCCGGCCATCCGGAGATCGAGCCGGTGCTGGGCTCTGCCTCGATAGGTTTTTATGCGGCAATGCTGCTGTTCGCCTTCATTTCCCTGCCGGCGGTCTGGAAGAAGGCTTGAGCAAGCTGACGATCGGGTTCCGCGGGCCGTTGTGCTGATACGGCACAGAAGGGCGGCGGTCGATCAAGAAATATCCGCTCCGTTAAGGGTTCATTAAGCTTTACAGGTGTTTACTATGTCCATCCAGTTATCTGGATTCTTACCGAGTGGTTGGAGCCACTTCGTTTGACGCCTCCCTGTTAAACTCCTGAGAGCCGCCTTATCCGCGGCTCTTTTTTTGTCCGCATTTTGGCGTGCCTAGCGCCATCCGCCGGCGTTAACCGTTTGTTAAACATGTGCTTGCCTTCAACCGCGGCGAAGCGCATTTTCAAGCCTCAGTCATCTAGGGTGCCGGCGTGACGGCGAAGAGCCGAATCAGCCGACGGGGCAGTGCAGGGGCGTACGATGAACGAGCCTTCGAAGGGCATCGCGAAAACCATCAAACTGGCGGAACGCCGGGTTTTCTCCCAATCCTTCAAACCGCTTTACCAGGAAGGCATGGGCCTGGTCGAGCAAGCAGCCGAATATCTCGACGGCAAGGGCCGGGCCGAGGCGAAAAAGCTGTCCAGGCTGGCAGCGACGCTCTATGCGGCCGAATCGATGCGGCTGACCACAAGGCTGATGCAGGTTGCCTCCTGGCTGCTTTTGCAGCGGGCGGCAAACTCCGGCGAGATGACCCGCGACCAGGTCGCTTCGGAAAAATCCAAGGTGCGCCTCGACACCGCGTCGGCGCATGACGAAGCGGTGGGCTGGAACGAATTGCCGAAGGATTTCCTCGACCTCGTCACCCGTTCGCTGCGCCTGCAGGCACTGGTGCGCCGCATGGACGAAGAAATCTATGGCGGCGCGTTCGCCGAGACGCCGTCCGCTGTCCGCCGCGTCAATCCGGTTTCCGACCAGATCACGCTGCTGAACACGGCTTTTGCCCGGGGTTAACAGACTGCTTGATAATTCTACTCCGACGGACATCTGAAGCGGTTTGCTGCGCTTCCGGTGCTCACTCAAGTACGCTCCGCTCCGGTTCTCGAAAACCACCCCAGCGGTCTCGTCAGAGCGAATTCTCAAACAGCGTATAGCTCCCGTTTCCGGTTTGTTCACATTTCGCTGGCATCGCTGTCCGCCGGAGGTAGACTTGGCGGATGGGGGAAGCGATTCGCATCATCGGTATCGATCCGGGGCTGAGACGCACCGGTTGGGGCATCGTCGAAAGCCTCGGCAACTCGCTGCGCTTCGTCGCATCGGGCACCGTGCGCTCCGACGACAAGGCGGCGCTGGCGACACGGCTCTGCCAATTGCATGACGGGCTGGCCGAGATCCTGCACGCTGCCATGCCGCAGGAAGCGGCCGTCGAGCAAACCTTCGTCAACAAGGATGCGGTGGCGACGCTGAAGCTCGGCCAGGCGCGCGGCATAGCCATGCTGGTGCCGGCGCGCGCCGGCCTTGTCGTCGCCGAGTATGCCCCCAATGCCGTCAAGAAGGCGGTGATCGGCGTTGGCCATGGCGACAAGAAGCAGATCCACATGATGGTCAAGGTGCTGTTGCCGAAAGCCACTTTCGACACCGAGCATGCCGCCGACGCACTGGCCATCGCCATCTGCCACGCCCATCACCGGCAAAGCGTCGCCTACCGGATGGCGGCGCTGGCATCATGAAAGGCTATTGAGCATGATCGGCAAGCTCAAGGGCACACTCGACGAGATCGACGAGGATTTCTGCCTCGTCGACGTGCATGGCGTCGGCTATGTCGCCTATTGCTCGGCGCGCACGCTGGCCTCGCTGCCGTCGCCGGGCGAAGCGGTGGTGCTGTTCATCGAAACCTATGTACGCGAGGACATGATCCGGCTTTACGGCTTCCAGTCGGTGCTGGAGCGCGAATGGTTCCGGCTGTTGATGACCAATGTGCAGGGCGTCGGCGCCAAGGTGGCGCTGGCCATCCTGTCGACGCTGGCGCCGGCCGACCTCGCCAACGCGATCGCACTGCGCGATATCGCCATGGTCAGCCGAGCGCCCGGTGTCGGCAAGAAGGTGGCCGAACGCATCGTCACCGAGTTGAAGAACAAGGCGCCGGCCTATGCGGGAACCGCCTCCGGCACCATCGGCTTGAAGCAGGAGCTCGGCGAAGGGGTCGCGCCGGCGCCGATCACCGACGCCGTCTCGGCGCTGGTCAATCTCGGCTATTCGCGCGACACCGCAGCCAATGCGGTGGCGGCGGCGCTGAAGACGGCGGGCGAGGACGCGGACGCCTCGAAGCTCATTCGTTTCGGGCTGAAGGAACTAGCGCGGTGAGCGGTTGCTGGAAAATGGAATTCCGACTACCATATAATCAGTAAGAATTTTCTCGGAAAGTAAGAAAATGGGCGCATATGCCAGTCTGACCTCTAAGGGGCAGCTTACAATTCCAAAGGACGTTCGGGACGCGCTCTCGCTCAAGACGGGCGATATGATCGCCTGGACGGTCGTGGACGGCTATCTGGTTGGGACGCCGCGCAATCTCGACTTCGCCGATCTTGCCGGATTTCTAGGTGACCCACCCGGCGGTCCCGCTTCCCTGGAAGAGATCGATGCCGCTGTGAGGGAGGCCGTAGGTCAGCATGTCGTCGGAGACAAGCTGTTGAGCGGAGAAGAGGACGGCGCGTGACGTCGATAGGTATCGATACCAACGTTCTGCTTCGAATGGTGCTGAATGATGATGCCGAGCAGCGGGCAAAAGCCCTCGCCTTTGGTAAACTCCTCAGCGAGGATAACCCTGGCTTTGTGAGTTTGATTGTTCTGGTCGAATTCAGCTGGTCACTGCTTTCGCGTTACCGGCTGCCAAAGGAGCAAGTGTTGGCCGCGATCCAGAGACTGCTCAAGATCAAGACGCTGGTGTTCGAGGATTTCGACGCCATCGTGATCGCGCTCGAACGATCGAATTCGGCCCACGTCGACTTCGCTGATGCGCTGATAGCCGAACACAATCGCAATCTCGGCTGCTCTCATACAGGTACATTCGATCAGAGGGCCGCCAAGTCCATTGCCGGGATGGAATTGCTCGCATGAGCCTTTCCCCCCGCCTCATTACCCCGGAAAAGCACGGCGAGGATGCCGAGCAGACCTTGCGGCCGCAGACGCTTGCCGATTTCGTCGGCCAGGCGGCAGTGCGGGCCAATCTCAAAGTGTTCATCGAGGCCGCCAAGGGCCGCAGCGAGGCGCTCGACCATGTGCTGTTCGTCGGGCCGCCGGGGCTTGGCAAGACGACGCTGGCGCAGATCATGGCGCGCGAGCTCGGCGTCAATTTCCGCTCGACCTCGGGCCCGGTGATCGCCAAGGCCGGGGATCTGGCGGCACTACTGACCAATCTCGAAGACCGCGACGTGCTGTTCATCGACGAGATCCACCGGCTCAATCCGGCGGTGGAGGAAATCCTCTATCCGGCGATGGAGGATTTCCAGCTCGACCTGATCATCGGCGAGGGGCCGGCGGCGCGCTCGGTCAAGATCGACCTCGCCCGCTTTACATTGGTCGCCGCCACGACGCGGCTTGGGCTTTTGACCAACCCGTTGCGTGATCGCTTCGGCATTCCGGTCAGGCTCAATTTCTATTCGGTCGAAGAGCTGGAGCAGATCGTGCGCCGTGGCGCACGCATCCTGCAAATGCCGCTCGGCGACGATGGCGCGCTGGAGATCGCGCGCCGCGCTCGCGGCACGCCGCGCATCGCCRGCCGSCTKCTGCGCCGGGTGCGCGATTTCGCGTCCGTTGCCGGTGACGGTCACGTCGACAAGCAGATTGCCGACGAAGCCTTGACGCGGCTGGAGGTCGACGCGCTGGGCCTCGACGCGCTCGACCGCCGCTATCTCTCGATGATCGCCCGCAATTTCGGCGGCGGGCCGGTCGGCATCGAGACCATCGCCGCCGGCCTGTCGGAGCCGCGCGACGCCATCGAGGACATCATCGAGCCCTATCTGATCCAGCAGGGTTTCATCCAGCGTACGCCGCGCGGCCGCGTGCTGACCGCCAATGCCTGGCGCCATCTCGGCCTCGACGCGCCGAAGGATCTGGCCCAGCAGCAGATCAACCTGTTTCAGGAAGAGTAACGGAGATTTGTTCTTCGGAACGGCTTGTCTGCGCAGAATCTCCTAAGCGCTGCCAGCGTGAAGGCGCATTCCTGGATTTTATCAAGCGTCGTAATGTCGGCGCGGACTGCTCCGATCAAGCATCGGAGCCAGGAAAGTGATCACCAGACGCGGGTTCCTGAAATTCGTCGGGGGTTCGTTCCTCTCGCTTGCTTCGCTCAGCGCTTATGCGGTTGGCATCGAGCCGATGCTACTGACGCGTGTGAAGCGCTATTCTCTGACGCCGCCGCATTGGCTGGTTGGGTTGAAGCTGCGCGTTGTCGCCCTTGCTGATATTCATGCCTGCCGTCCCTGGATGACACCTGAGCGGATTGCTTCGCTCGTCGAAGACGCAAATTCCCTGCAGCCGGACCTGATCGTCCTGCTCGGCGACTATATCTCGGGAATGACTCTGGTGACACACCAAGTGGCGACCCGCGAATGGTCCTTGGCCTTGTCAGGGCTGAAGGCGCCGCTCGGTGTCTTGTCTATCCTCGGCAATCACGACTGGTGGCACGATCCGTTCGCACAGCAGGCTGGAGCCGGACCGACGGTGGCGCGCAAGGCATTGGAGAGCGTTGGTATCGCGGTCCTGGAGAATGATGCCGTGCGGCTGGAAAAGGATGGGCAGGGCTTCTGGATAGCCGGGCTCGCCGACCAGCTGGCCCTGCGACCGAACAAAGCCAAAGGCCGCGACAAGTTCAAGGGCCTGGACGATCTCGACGGCACGCTGGCCAAGGTCAGTGACCAGGCACCTATTATCCTGCTTGCGCACGAGCCCGACATTTTTCCAAAAGTGCCGGGGCGGGTTTCGCTGACGCTGTCGGGCCACACCCATGGCGGACAGGTCCGGCTGTTCGGCTATTCGCCGGTGGTGCCGTCCCGCTTCGGCAATCGTTTCGCCTATGGCCATGTCGTCGAGAATGACCGCAATTTGATTGTCTCAGGCGGGCTCGGCTTCAGCATCGCACCGGTGCGGTTCGGTATGCGCCCGGAGATACTGCAGATCGATCTGGGCTCAGCCTAGGGCTTGCCCTCAGTGAAGCGACCGGATCGCGTCCATCACGGCGGGTTCGGCCTTTTCGCCGTTGAAAGCGTCGACGATGCCGAAGGCGCCGCCAAAACTCCACACGGACCATGAGAAGCCATGCGCCTCGGCGCGCGCGATCATGTCCTTGACATAGGCGGCGCGGTATTGCGGCGGCATCACATAGGGGTTGCCATATTCCTGGCGGATCATGCCGAATTCACCGAGCGTGATGTTTTCCGGCTTGATGCCGTTGGCCTTGGCCCACGCGTCGACCTTTTCGAACGGCGCATCCATGACGCCGAGCAGCTTCTCGTCCGTGTCCATGGTCGCTACCTGCTCATCGAGATAGGAGAGCAGGCCGTTCCGTCTGGTCCACGGCGCCTCGGCCTTCATCTTGGCGCGGATCGCATCCAGCTTCGCATCGAGTTCGGCACGCGGCACCGCGGTCAGCGGGTAGGGCAGGCCGGTGACATAGGGAATGAAATCGCCGGCCCAGGTCGCGCCCTGATGTGTGAGCAGGAACGGGTCGTAGGAGTGGAAGGTCCAGATGATGTTGTCGTCGGGGATCGACTTCGGGTCGATCCTGACCAGCGAGGCCGCATTGGAATAGCAGGCGCCGGTCAGGATCAGCGTCAGCCTGGTGGCCGAGGCACGGGCGGCCGCGAACAGCTTCTGCTGACGCTCCGACCAGAGGCTGGTGCCATCGCTGTCGCAGTCGACGATCGGCTCGTTCATAGGCTCGAAAGCGACCTGCGTCGGGTCTTCGGAGGCCAGCGTGCGCGCCATTTTGCGGATGACCTCGACATAGGCGTCGAAGGTGGTGGGGTCGTTCATCACCTGACCCATGCCGATCTCGCGGCCGCCACCAGCGGGGATCAGGTGCATGTCGACGATCACTTTCAAGCCGGCGCGGTTGATCATGCGGGCCGAGTCCCGCACACTGGCATAAAGGTCGTCGCGCAGCGCCAGCGTCTGGTCGGACATAAACGGCGAGGGATCGACCGGCATGCGCAGGAAGTCGAAGCCGGCGGCCTTCAGTGCCTTGAGATCATCCTCGTTGAGGAACTTGCGCCATTCCGGATAGGGCAGGATGGCCTTGGCATCGTTCCATTTGTCTTCCCCGACCCAGGTCGTCCACTGGTCGAGGTTGAGGCCGCGATTCATCGAAAAGCTCGCGGCATGCCCGGGCAGCGCAGACGCCGCCAGCACCAGCAGCGCCGCCATCAAGGTCTTGATCATCGCCTTCAACAGTGCCATCCGATTTGCTGCGCTGGTGATTTTGGCAGGACAGGTGCCCCGCCGGAGGCAAAAAGGAAAGCGCGATGGACGATCATCGTGAATCGACGGCACTCACTGCCGGGCTTTCCGGCGCGCTGACCGAATTCGGCCATCGGCTGATGGCGCGGGTCTATTATGCCGACACCGACTTCTCCGGCGTCGTCTACCACGCGCGCTATCTCGAATTCTTCGAGCGCGGCCGCTCGGACTATCTCAGGCTCGCCGGCGTCCACCACACCGAACTTCACGAAGGCAAGCATGGCGAACGCATCGTCTGGGTGGTGCGGCGCATGGAGATCGACTTTCGTTCGCCCGCCCGCATGGACGATATCCTGACCATCGACACTCGCACCGAAGACATTTCCGGCGCCCGCATCGTCATGGCGCAGCAATTGAAGCGTGGGGCAGAGGTGCTGGTCGAGGCAAAGGTCGAGGCGGCGATCATCGGCGAGAATGGCAGGCCGAAACGTTTTCCGAAAGAATGGATCGCTGCTTTCATACCAAGGGCAAGCTGATATCCGGGCCCGCGGCCTGCAACGAGCTGCTGATCGGCAGCGTGTTCGATTGCAATGGACAGCCTGCCGGCGTGCCCGAGGCGCGGCAATGCGCCGCGCCTTATTTCCTAACCCATCCTTAACCATAACGGTTCATGAAGAGATTGGTGAAGATTGGAAGAATCCGCGCGCCTTCCTTTCACCAATATTTGCCCTGAAAAGGCCGCTAACGGTGCATTTTGGGGTAATCTGCAAGCCTAGCGCGAACGGACCACAAGGGATGCCCATGGGCCAGCCGCCAGCGATGCCCGGAAAATCTTAAGGACTTGAAGCATGGAAAATATCGCACTCGCCGACCCGGCAGCGCATTTGTCGATTTGGGCGCTGTTCATGCAGGCCGGCTGGGTGGTCAAGCTGGTCATGATCGGGCTGCTCTGCGCTTCGATCTGGACCTGGGCAATCATCGTCGACAAGCTGGTCAGCTATGCCCGCATGCGGCTGTCGCTCAATCGCTTCGAACAGGTGTTCTGGTCGGGACAGTCGCTGGAGGAGCTCTACCGGACGCTTGCCGACCGCAAGACCACGGGCATGGGCGCGATCTTCGTCGCCGCCATGCGCGAATGGAAGAAGAGCTTCGAGAAGGGGGCCAAATCGCCGCTCGGCCTGCAGACCCGTATCGACAAGGCCATGGACCTGGCGCTGACGCGCGAGATGGAGCGGCTGGAGGGACGGCTCGGCTTCCTCGCCACCACCGGTTCGGCGGCACCCTTTATCGGCCTGTTCGGCACCGTCATCGGCATCATGACCTCCTTCCAGGCCATTGCCGCCTCCAAGAACACCAGCCTTTCGGTGGTTGCCCCCGGCATCGCCGAGGCGCTGCTGGCAACGGCCATCGGCCTGCTCGCCGCCATTCCGGCCGTTATCGCCTACAACAAACTGTCATCGGACGCGAACAAGATCGCGGTGCGGATGGAAGGGTTCTCGGACGAGTTCTCCGCCATACTCTCGCGCCAAATCGATGAAAAAGTAGCGCCGAAGGCCTGAGGAGCAGCAAGATGGGTATGTCCGTAGGCATCTCGGGACGTGGCGGGCGCGGCCACAGGCGGCGCGGCCGCCATCACGCGCTGATATCGGAAATCAACGTCACGCCGATGGTCGATGTGATGCTGGTGCTGTTGATCATCTTCATGGTCGCCGCACCCTTGCTGACGGTCGGCGTGCCGATCGACCTGCCGGATACGCAGGCCAAGGCGATGAATGCCGACACGCAGCCGATCACCGTCTCGATCAATGCCGCCGGCCAGATCTACCTGCAGGAAACCGAAATCCCGATCGAGGAACTGGTGGCCAAGCTGCAGGCGATTTCCAAGACCGGCTATGAGGAACGCATCTTCATCCGCGGCGACAAGTCGACCGACTATGGCACCGCCATGAAGGTGATGGCCCGCATTTCGGCCGCTGGTTACAAGAATATCGGCCTGGTTTCACTGCAGGAACAGGAACAGTAGCACCAAGATGCGGACCGGCCTCACCACATCGGTGATCTTGCACACGGTAGCGTTAGCCTTCGGGCTGTTCACGCTGTCGTCGCCGCCTGCCATGCCCGCGTCCGATGCTGAATCGGTCTCGGTCGCAATCGTGCCGATGGAGGCCGTCGCGCAGACGCTGCAGGGCGACAAGAAAGCAGTGATGCGCGAAAAGCCGGCGCCCACCCCGACCAAGCGTCCCGATATCGTGCCCGATGCGCAGAAGATCGGCGAGAACAGTGTCGATACCGACAAGCCGGTGACGGACGAGGCCAAACCGAAGCCGGTGGACCTGACATCGGCCCCACCGCCGGCGCCGACACCGACCGAGAAGCCGAAGACCGAGGACGCGCCGAAGCCGAAGGAAGAGCCGAAGCCGACCCCGGCAACGGAAGTGGCGCCGGTGCCTCAGCCGAAGGAAGAGGTCAAGCCCGAGCCGGTCAAGCAGACCGAACCCAAGCCGACCCCGGCGAAAGAGCCGGCGCCAGCGCCACAGCCGGACACGACCGCCGCCATCGAGCCGAAGCCCGAGGTCAAGCCCGACGCGGTCGCCGAGGCCATATCGGAACAACAGCCTGCGGAAGAGGCGCAGCTTCCGAATTCAGCTCCCGCGCCCGAAGCGCGGCCGAAGCCGCAGCCGGCGCAGGCCGAAAGCGCCAAGGCACCGGACCGCAAGGACGCCGACAAGCCGGTCAAGGAGGCGTCCTCCAAGCCAAAATCGGATGACAAGCAGTTCAACGCCGATGAGATTTCAGCTCTCCTCGACAAGCAGAAGCCGTCCGGTGGTGGCGCCAAGCGCTCGTCGCAGCAGTCGTCGCTCGGCGGGACCAAGGACCAGGGCCAGAAACTTTCGCAATCGGAGCAGGGCGCCCTGGAAGATCAGCTCAAGGGTTGCTGGTCCATTCCGGCGGGTCTCGAAGGTGCGGAGAATTTTGTGGCAGTCGTCCAGTTCAATCTGGATGCCTCCGGCAAGCTGGACGGCCGTCCGTCCGTGGAGAAGTCGAGTGGCAATCGCCAGTTCGACGAAAGTGCCGTACGCGCCGTGCAGAAATGCGACATGGCTGGCCTGCAGGTTCCCGCCGGCAAGCAGGACATCTGGAACGACATCCACGTCACTTTCGACCCACGACAGATGCTTGGCCTCTAGGCCGAGCGACCGAACAATTGAAGAAGAGAAGCGAGAAGATATGCGATCTTTCCTCAAGCCGCTCCTGACGATTGCAGCCATGGCGCTGGGCATGACTGCGGGAGCCGCCTTGCCGGCCTGGGCCCGCGTTGAGCTCAACGTCAACCAAGGCAATATTGAGCCGCTACCGATCGCCATTACGGATTTCCAGGGCGGCGACGCGCTCGGGGCCCAGATTTCCCAGATCGTCACTGCCGACCTGAAGCGTTCCGGCCTGTTTGCACCGATAGACAAGAACGCCTTCATCGAGAAGATCGCCAATCCGGATGCGCAGCCGCGCTTTGACGACTGGAAGGTGATCAACGCGCAGGCGCTGGTCACCGGCAGCGTCAGCAAGGAAGCAGACGGGCGCATCCGCGCGCAGTACCGGCTGTGGGACACTTTTGCCGGCGAGCAGATGGCTGGCGAACAGTTCTTCGCCAATGATGCCAATCAGCGCCGCGTCGCCCACATTATCGCCGATGCCATCTATGAGCGGATCACCGGCGAGAAAGGCTATTTCGACACCCGCGTCGTCTTCATCGACGAATCCGGGGCCAAGAATGCGCGCAAGAAGCGGCTCGCCATCATGGACCAGGACGGCGCCAATGTCCGCTATCTCTCGGACGGCAAATCGATCGTGCTGACACCGCGTTTCTCGCCGAACCGGCAGGAAATCACTTACATGTCGTACGAAAGCGGCCAGCCGCGGGTCTATTTGCTGCAGATCGAGACCGGGCAGCGCGAGCTTGTCGGCAATTTCCCCGGCATGACCTTTGCGCCGCGCTTCTCGCCGGACGGCCAGAAGGTGATCATGAGCCTGCTGCGCGACGACGGCAATTCCAACATCTTCGCCATGGATCTGCGCAGCCGCTCCACGACGCGGCTGACCAACTCGACCGCCATCGACACCTCGCCGTCTTATTCGCCCGACGGCAGCAAGGTGGTGTTCACCTCCGACCGCGGCGGCCGCGCGCAGATTTATGTGATGGGCGCCGACGGTTCGGGCCAGACCCGCATCTCCTTCGGCGACGGCGTCTATTCGACGCCGGTGTGGTCGCCGCGCGGCGACCTCGTCGCCTTCACCAAGCAGACAGGCGGCGAATTCCAGATCGGCGTCATGAAGACCGACGGTTCGGGGGAACGCATCCTGTCCTCCGGCTTCCAGCAGGAAGGGCCGACCTGGGCGCCCAACGGCCGTGTGCTGATGTTCTTCCGCGACTCCGCCGGTGGCCCAAAACTGGTTTCCGTCGACCTCACCGGCCGCAACGAGCAGCCGATCCCGACCGCAAACTTTGCCTCCGACCCGGCGTGGTCGCCGTTGCTGGAATAAACCAAGTTTGCTTTCGACGTGGCCTGCCTCGTTGCAACTTGGCAACAGTGCCCTAAAAGCCCCGTTTTGGGGCTTTTTTCACGCCAAAGTCGCCTTTTGGCCGCATTTCCGCCTACGGTCCGCGACCATTGTGGCATCAGGTTACTTCGGCTGCGGACGGGCACCGAAACCAAATTTTAACCGTGTTTCTTGAATGCCGGTTAACCCAAACGTGGTTACTGGGTGATCAACGAAATCACTCGAAATACGAAGGAGAGGCGGCATGGGCCGTATCGCAGCACTTACCAGAAATCCGGCGATGATCGCCCTGATCGCGATGCTCGCCATCACCGGTTGCGCTTCGAAGAAAACCCCGAACAACGCTGCCGATCTCGGCCTCAATGGCGCGGGTGCCGCAACGCCCGGCTCGGCGCAGGACTTCACCGTCAACATCGGCGACCGCATCTTCTTCGATACCGACTCGACCTCGATCCGCGCCGATGCGCAGACGACGCTGTCGCGCCAGGCGCAGTGGCTCAACCAGTACAAGCAGTATGCGATCGTCGTCGAAGGCCATGCCGACGAGCGCGGCACGCGTGAATACAATCTGGCGCTCGGCGCCCGCCGCGCCGCCGCCACGCGTGATTTCCTCGTCGCCAAGGGCGTTTCGGCAAGCCGCCTGAAGACGATTTCCTACGGCAAGGAACGTCCGGTTGCCGTCTGTGACGACATCTCCTGCTGGTCGCAGAATCGTCGCGCCGTCACCACGCTCTCCGGCGCCGGCTCCTGATAGGCAAGACGGCGGCGCGCCGATCCTGACGCAATTCCGGACGGAAAACCGTTTCACACTTTTCCTGGAATTGCTCGTGTCGCATATTTGCAACACCTCCATGCGAAAGGCGGCCAATGGCCGCCTTTTTCAGTTCCAGTCTCGGAAACAAAATTGAGAAACAAAATTTGGCCGAAGTCTCGCCTCCTGCTAAGAGCCGAGGGCGCCTGGCTGGTACCACTGTGATTGGAAGGCGCGTACAGGCTCACGAATTACACGGCGAGAGGCACATGCATTTCAGATCGGTCTTGAGCGGCACGCTTGCGCTGCTGCTCGTATCAGGCTTCGCGGCTACTGCGAGCGACACCGGACAACCCGCGGATAGCGGCTTTTCCTTCCACCTTCCGACGCTCGGCATCTTCGGCAAGAAGGAGAAGCCGGAGCAGCAACAGATCGCGCAGCAGCAGGACGGCACCACCGCCGCCAGCCTCGAAGAACAGCTGCGGCAGATGAACGGCAAAATCGAGGAACTCAATTTCCAGGTCCTGCAGATGCAGGAGCAGATGCGCAAGCAGCAGGAAGACAACGAGTTCCGCTTCCAGCAGTTGGAAGGCGGCTCCAGCGGGCAGCCGCCGGCGCAGAAGAAATCCGAGGCCGCGCCGCAGGATGGCGATACCGACAACAGCGTCGCCGAGGCCCCGGCAACGCAGGCGCCGGCCGATTCGGGTACACAATCGGATAGCGGCCAGAGCGTCGGCGAAGTCATCGTCGAATCGCAAACCGGCGATCCCGGCAAGGTGATCACCGGCACCCCGCCGAAGACCTTCGGCACCATCACCGTCGACAAGAACGGCAATGTGATCGATGCCGGCGGCAACACGCAGGCGACCGCGCCGGCGGAAGCTGCGGCTCCTGCCGCCGAGGCGCCGGCGACCGGTCCCAAGACCGGCAAGTCCGACGGCACGGTGGTGGCGGCGTTGCCTGCCACCAACAATCCGGAAGAGATCTACCGCAACTCCTACCAGTTCATCTTGTCGGGCGATTACAGCACCGCCGAGCAGGGTTTTCGCGACCACATTGCCCGCTTCCCCAAGGACGCCAAGGCGGCGGATGCGCATTACTGGCTGGGTGAGTCGCTGCTTGGCCAGCAGAAGTACCACGACGCGGCCGAGGTTTTCCTCTCCGCCAGCAAGGACTATCCGAAGGCCAAGAAGGCGCCCGACATGCTCTTGAAGCTCGGCGTTTCGCTGGTCGGTCTCAAGCAGAAGGATGTCGCCTGCGCCACCTTCGGCGAGATCGGCAAGCGCTATCCCGATATTTCGGCGGCGCTCAAGGAGCGCGTCAAGCAGGAAAGGGCGCTGGCGGCGTGCTAGTCTTCCCCTTGCATGTCGGTGTCCGGGGACCACTTTTGGGCGACATGCATTGATGCTCGATACCGAGCCTGACCTTTCGGACTTTTCAACGATCGACTTTACCAACGGCGCTGTTGCGGCCGTGTCCGGCGGCAGCGACTCGACCGCCCTCCTTCTTCTCCTCAAAGCTCACCTCGACCGCAGCGCCCCGACAGCCCGGCTGCTGGCGGTGACGATCGACCACGGCCTGCGTCCGGAAGCGGCGGCGGAAGCGCGCGCCGTGGCAAAGCTCTGCGCCGAGCGCGGCATCGCGCACCGCATAATTAGCTGGTCCGGCGCCAAGCCGTTGACCGGCCTGCCCGCCGCAGCGCGCGAGGCGCGCTACCGGCTGCTGGCCGAGGCCGCGCAGGCGCACGGCATCGGTTTGATCGTGACCGGCCACACTGCCGACGACCAGGCCGAGACCGTGCTGATGCGGCAGGCGCGGGGCGATGGGCGAGAGCTTGCAGGCCGAGGCCTCGCCGGCATGGCGCCGGCCACGCTCTATGACTGGCGGATCTGGATCGCGCGGCCGTTGCTCGGCGTACGGCGCGCGGCATTGCGCGCCTTCCTGCGGCGCGAAAACGTCGGCTGGGCGGAGGACCCGACCAACACGGATGCGTATTTCGAACGGCCGCGGATTCGTGCTGTGCTCGGCGAAGACCGGGGCGAGCAGCGTTTTGCCGAGGCGATCGGCCTGGCCAGGCGGGCCGCCGCCGAGCGCGAGCAACTTGGCCGCCGCGCCGCCGCGCTGATCGGTGAATTTGCCAGCCGACCGGCACCGGGTCTCATCCGTCTCGATCCCGGGTTTGTCAAAGCTGACGACACGCGGGCCCCAGTCTATGCGTTGCGTGTTCTGCTGGCGGCGACGGGCGGCGTCGCCTTGTTGCCGGACCAGACGCGTAGTGAAGCGCTGTTCGAGCAAATGCGGGCCGGACCGCTTTGCGCCACATTGTCGCGGACGGTCGTCGATATCAGGCGCACGGGCATCTTCCTGCACCGTGAGTCACGCGACCTGCCGCCTGCCGCACCGTTGGCTGCCGGGCTCTGGGACGGCCGCAGGCGGGTTACCGAAGCAGAGGCGATCACATTGGGCGACAGTTCTGGTGCATTGTTGATCGCGCCGCTTGGCGCCGCTGCCGCCGCCAAACGGATGGCCGGGATTGGCGCGCCAGCAAGCCTTGTGCGCGCCGCCCTGGCTGCGGAACCGGCGCTGTGGCGCGGTAGCGAATGCCTTGGTTTTGCAGGGGATACAACGACGGCAGCGGCAATCGCTGTCAGCCCCGCCGTCGCACCTTTTGCACGCTTCCTGCCCAGCTTCGATCTGGTGCTGGCCGGTGCCGTCGCTGAACTGACCGGCGCACCGCCCGTTCCGGCCTTGCCTTCCAGCCGCCACAGTGCCGGTTGATGGTGGCGCGAAAGCTTAACCCAGACGTGCTGTTATGCTTGGCAAGGGGAGGCGCTCTCCCTATGTTAGGCGCAAGTTTCCTCTCATGACGCGTGCCCCACGGGGTACCAACGGGACAATTGATGAATCCGAATTATCGCAACCTCGCGCTCTGGGCGATCATAGCGGTCCTCCTCATCGCTCTCTTCAATCTGTTCCAGACGCCGCAGACGCGCGGAGCCTCGACCGACGTTCCCTACTCGCAGTTCCTGCAAGAGGTCGCGGCCGGCCGGGTCAAGACGGTGACCATTGCCGGCGACCGCATCATGGGCACCTACACCGACAACGCCAATGGCTTTCAGACCTATTCGCCCGGCGATCCGCAGCTGGTCTCGCGGCTTCAGGACAAGAACGTCGTCATCAATGCGCGTCCTGAATCGGACGGTTCCACCTCGCTGTTCAGCTATCTCATCTCCTACCTGCCGATGATCCTGATCCTCGGCGTGTGGATATTCTTCATGCGCCAGATGCAGTCCGGCTCCGGGCGCGCCATGGGCTTCGGCAAGTCGAAGGCCAAGCTTCTGACCGAGGCGCATGGCCGTGTCACCTTCCAGGACGTCGCCGGCGTCGACGAGGCCAAGGAAGATCTGGAAGAGATCGTCGAGTTCCTGCGCGATCCGCAGAAGTTCCAGCGTCTCGGTGGCAAGATCCCGCGCGGCGTGCTGCTCGTCGGCCCTCCCGGCACCGGCAAGACGCTGCTCGCCCGCTCGGTCGCCGGCGAAGCCAATGTGCCCTTCTTCACCATTTCGGGTTCTGACTTCGTCGAAATGTTCGTCGGCGTCGGCGCAAGCCGTGTCCGCGACATGTTCGATCAGGCCAAGAAGAACGCGCCCTGCATCATCTTCATCGACGAAATCGATGCCGTCGGCCGCCATCGCGGCGCCGGTCTCGGTGGCGGCAATGACGAGCGCGAGCAGACGCTGAACCAGCTGCTGGTCGAGATGGACGGCTTCGAATCCAACGAGAGCATAATCCTGATCGCCGCCACCAACCGTCCCGACGTGCTCGATCCGGCACTGTTGCGTCCGGGCCGCTTCGACCGTCAGGTGGTGGTGCCGAACCCCGACATCGTCGGCCGCGAGAAGATCCTCAAGGTGCATGTGCGCAACGTGCCGCTGGCGCCCAATGTCGACCTCAAGGTGGTCGCGCGCGGCACGCCGGGCTTCTCCGGCGCCGACCTGATGAACCTGGTCAACGAATCCGCACTGATGGCGGCGCGCCGTAACAAGCGCCTCGTCACCATGGCCGAATTCGAGGATGCCAAGGACAAGATCATGATGGGTGCCGAGCGCCGCTCGTCGGCCATGACGCAGGCCGAGAAGGAGCTCACCGCTTACCACGAGGCCGGCCACGCCATACTGGCGCTCAACGTGCCGTCCGCCGATCCGCTGCACAAGGCAACCATCATCCCGCGTGGCCGTGCGCTCGGCATGGTCATGCAGCTGCCGGAAGGCGACCGCTATTCGATGAGCTACAAATACATGGTCTCGCGGCTTGCCATCATGATGGGTGGCCGCGTCGCCGAGGAGTTCAAGTTCGGCAAGGAGAACATCACTTCGGGCGCTTCCTCCGACATCGAGCAGGCGACCAAGCTGGCGCGCGCCATGGTCACGCGCTGGGGCTTCTCGGACAAGCTCGGCCATGTCGCCTATGGCGACAACCAGGAAGAGGTCTTCCTCGGCCATTCGGTGGCGCGCACGCAGAATATCTCGGAAGAGACCGCGCAGATCATCGACGCCGAAGTGCGCCGGCTGATCGACGAGGCCTATGTCTCGGCCAAGTCCATCCTGACCAAAAAGAAGAAGGAATGGATCACGCTGGCGCAGGGCCTGCTCGAATACGAGACGCTTTCAGGCGAGGAGATCAAGCAGCTGATCGCCGGGCAGAAGCCCGCGCGAGATCTGGGGGATGATACCCCCACGAGCCGTGGCTCAGCCGTGCCGAAGTCCGGTCGCCGCAAGAAGGGCCCGGAGCCCGAGGGCGGCATGGAGCCTCAGCCATCAAGCTAGGATCCGACCAGGACGGGTTCTAAAAAACGCCGCGGCTCAACCGCGGCGTTTTCTTTTTTGGGCAAGACATTTCGTTCGGGCAGACGTTGCAGCCATTGGCTTGACTCCCCTCGCAGTCGGTATTGAATCGATTAGCCGGCTGCCGTCGGATCAACCGGCGCGGCTGCGTGGGAGGTGTGATCATGGGCAAGAGGGACAAGCAGGCCAGAAATGCGTCGGTCGGAGGCGATATCCATCTCGACGCGGTCGAGGGCGAGGCAAAGGAAGCAGCCTGGAAAATGCCGAACGGCGATGCCGGCGGGCGGGGCAAGAAAAAGAAGAGGAAGAAGGCCAAGCAGGCCAAGGCCAAGAAACCCTACCGTTATGTCGACGAACTGGTCCGGCTGCAGTTCGAACTGATCAAGCTGCAGGATTGGGTGCAGAAGGAAGGGCTGAAGGTCGTCGTGATCTTCGAAGGCCGCGACGCGGCCGGCAAGGGCGGTGTCATCAAGCGCATCACTGAAAGCCTCAATCCGCGCGTCTGCCGGGTCGTGGCACTGGGCACGCCGACCGAACGCGAACGCAGTCAGTGGTATTTCCAGCGCTACGTGTCTCACCTGCCCGGCAGGGGCGAGATCGTGCTGTTCGACCGCTCCTGGTACAACCGTGCCGGTGTCGAGCGCGTCATGGGCTTCTGCACCGACGCGGAGTACAGCGAATTCCTGCGCTCTTGCCCGCTGTTCGAGGAGATGCTGATCAAGTCCGGTATCATCCTGGTCAAATACTGGTTCTCGGTTGGCGACGACGAACAGGAACGCCGGTTCAAGGAGCGTATCGACAATCCGATCAAGCGCTGGAAGCTGTCGCCCATGGACCTGAAGTCGCGCGAACACTGGGTCGAGTATTCGCGGGCCAAGGACATGATGCAGAAATTCACCGACACCGATCAGTCGCCCTGGAACATTGTCGATGCCGACAACAAGAAGAAGGCGCGGCTCAATTGCATCAGCCATCTGCTGACGCGGATTCCGTACAAGGAAATCCGTCCGGCGAAGATAAAGCTCAGCCCGCGTCAGAAGGACGACGGTTATGTCCGGCCGCCCAAGACCAGCCAGCACTGGGTGCCAACCGTCTACTGATTGTTCTAGAGCCTGTTCCATCCCGATGGGATCGGGATGGGGCTCTATCATCTTTGTTTGAGCATGATCTTTTCCGAAAACCGGTTCCCACTTTTCGGGATCATGCTCTAGCGCAAATAAAAACCCCGCGGACCTGAACAGGCCCGCGGGGTTCTTGATCAGCAGCGAAGCGTGCGAAATCAGCTCTTCAGCTTGGCGTTGCAGAGGCTGTAGAAGCCGCCGCCCTTCTGGATCCAGCGCAGGCCATTCAGCGTGTTGGCATCCTTGTTGGCGTAGTAGAGCTCGAGGCAGGTGTGCATGCGGCCCTTGGCCGGCGTCTCGCTGGCGTATTTCTTCGAGATCGCGGTCGGGAACTTCACACCTTTGGGAGCGGTGACCGAGGGCTTCTCGGGCTCGCTGGTATAGGTCGCCTCGCTCGGAGCCGGCACGGTGTCGTCGTCATCGGCGCCGACGCCGCATTCGGCCTTGCGGAAGTCGTTCCACTTCTTGCCGCCCAGCGTGTTGGCAGACTTGGCCGCCTGATACTTGGCGCTGCAATCGGCCATGCTCAGGCCCTTGCCGCTGCTGTCGGCAGCTGCCTTGGTCGTCGTTGCCTTGGCCGGTACTACCGCCGCGGATGCGCCGGCGGTGCATTCGGTCTTGCGGAAGTCGTTCCACTTCACGCCGTTGAGCGTGCCGGCGGCCTTTGCCGCCTGGTATTTGGCGCTGCATTCCTTGGCCGTCAGGCCCTTGGCGCCATCGTCGGTTGCGGCTGCTGCCTTGGTCGTGGCCTTGGCGGGTTCTGCCGCGGCCGAGGCGCCGGCGGCGCATTCGGTCTTGCGGAAGTCGTTCCACTTCACGCCGTTGAGCGTGCCGGCGGTCTTCGCAGCCTGATACTTGGCGCTGCATTCCTTGGCCGTCAGACCCTTGGCACCGTCATCAGCAGCGGCGGCGGCCTTGGTCGTGTCCGTCTTGGCCGCGTCGGCTTTCTTGGCCGGCTTGGCAGTCTCGGTGGTGGCGGCCGCGTCGGTGCCGCATTCGGCTTTACGGAACTGGTTCCAGGTCTGTCCGTTCAGCGTGCCGCCGTCCTTGGCGGCATTATACTTGGTACTGCACTCGGCCATGGTCAGCGCGTTGGCCGGCGCCGCCATGAACAAGGTTGCGACGGCAAGACCCGTCAAAGTTGCAAGTCGGTGGATGAGCATGGCGTTTCTCCCGTTGCTGCGCCCATAGGTTGTACCCGTGTGAATCAATAGCTCTCAACGCTAGGCTGCGCCAGATGCTAAATGGTGCCGGTATCGCCGGAAAGCACGTTCTCCCGATAAGGTGATGGAATCCCTGCGATCTGCCGCCTCCAACAGCAAAAGTTTACCGGCCCAACCTGCGTCGCGCGGCCAGTGTGAGCGGTATATTGCGGCAAGACCGTGTCATCGTGATACGTTGCCGAACACTGTTTGACAGCCTGCTACAATGATTTTCTAAGAATTCGTAATATACAATCACACAATGTGATCGTAAGGCTCGGCCCAATTGTGGCATTAGAAGCCGGCTGAAAAACCGACGGGGATTCTGGCTAACATGGCAGGACGTTATTTCGGCACCGACGGCATTCGCGGGCGCGCCAACAAATTTCCGATGACGGCTGAGATCGCAATGCGGGTCGGCATGGCTGCCGGCCTGTCTTTCCAGCGCGGCAACCACCGCCACCGCGTCGTGCTCGGCAAGGACACGCGGCTGTCCGGCTACATGATCGAGAATGCGATGGTGGCCGGCCTTTGTGCCGCCGGCATGGATGTGTTCCTGCTCGGTCCAATTCCGACGCCGGCGGTCGCCATGCTGGTGCGCTCGCTGCGCGCCGATATCGGCGTCATGATCTCGGCCTCGCACAATCCATACTTCGATAACGGCATCAAGCTGTTTGGGCCTGATGGCTACAAGCTCTCCGACGAGATCGAGGAGCGCATCGAGAGCATGCTTGACAAGGACATCGAACTGGCGCTCGCCGATTCCGATGGGCTTGGCCGCGCCAAGCGTGTCGACGGCGTGCATGACCGCTACATTGAATTCGCCAAGCGCACGCTGCCGCGCTCGATGTCGCTGTCGGGTCTCAGGATCGTCGTCGATTGCGCCAATGGCGCCGCCTACAAGGTGGCGCCGGCCGCCCTTTGGGAGCTGGGCGCCGAGGTTATTGCCATCAATGTCGAGCCGAACGGTTTCAACATCAACAAGGAATGCGGCTCGACCCATCCGGCCGGCCTGCAGAAGAAGGTGCATGAAGTGCGCGCCGACATCGGCATCGCGCTCGATGGCGATGCCGACCGTGTCGTCATCGTCGATGAAAACGGCACGATCGTCGACGGCGACCAGATCATGGCGCTGATTGCTGAGTCCTGGCATCAGAGCGGGCGGCTGGCCGGCGGCGGCGTCGTCTCGACGGTGATGTCCAATCTCGGCCTCGAACGCTTCCTCGGCGACATGAAGCTGCAGTTGCACCGCACCAAGGTCGGCGACCGCTATGTCGTCGAGCATATGCGTGCGCATGGGTTGAATGTCGGCGGCGAGCAATCGGGCCACATCGTTCTGTCCGATTTCTCGACCACTGGCGACGGGCTTGTCTCGGCGCTGCAGGTGCTGGCCTGCATCAAGCGGCAGAATCGCCCGGTCAGCGAATTGTCGAAGAAGTTCGAGCCGGTGCCGCAGCTGTTGAAGAATGTCCGCATCGCCGGCGGCAAGCCGCTCGAGGAAGCCCCGGTCAAGGCCGCGATCGAAGATGCGCGCAACCGTCTCGGCAAGGCCGGGCGACTGGTCATCCGGCCCTCCGGCACCGAGCCGCTGATCCGCGTCATGGCCGAGGGCGACGACCCGCACCTGGTCGAAGCCGTGGTCAACGACATCGTCGACATCATTTCGGAAACGCGCAGCGCTGCCTGATCGCGCTGCCTGCAACGGCAGGCGCGAACTGCCGGCTCAAAGACCTCAAGGCCCGCCCTCCAGGCGGGCTTTTTTGTTTCGGCCTGGGTGGTCCCAGCGTCATGCAGACAGATACTGTTTGCTAAAATGTCGATAATTCGTGGTTAACCAACAGGGTTAAACGCCTTTTAACTTTTGCAATTCATTATCCACAACTGAGGTCAATCATATTCGGGCGGGTTGGACTTTCCCGACGGTTCTCAGGGGTGACAAGCATGTTCAATACAGCAAAAATGGCTCTCCTTGCCGCGCTGTTCGCAGGCGTGGCCGGGCCGGTTTTCGCCGCCGATCTAGCGGAACCGCCGGTGGTCGAGGAAGCGCCTCCGCCGGTTGCCTATGAGCCGCCCGCCGATTTCGGTGGCTGGTACATCCGCGGCGACATCGACTATCATAAGTCGGATCTGCGCGGCATCGACTATATCACCTACGGGCCGCCTCCCGGCAGCAATGTTTTCGATTCCGGCGAGCTTAAGGGCGGCTTCTCACTCGGCGCCGGCATTGGCTACAAGATCAACGATCATTTCCGTACCGACCTGACAGCCGACTATTGGTTCGCTTCGGACTTCAACGGATCAACCAACGATGGCGTTACGACATCGGTCGAAGTGTCGAAAATGAGCGCATTGCTGCTCTTGGCCAACGCCTATTACGATATCGGCACCTGGCACGGCATCACGCCTTATGTTGGCGCTGGCATCGGCGGCGCGCACGTCAAATGGGATACCGTCCACGACCCGAACACAACCGAGACCAACCCCGGGTCGAAGAACTGGCGCTTTGCCTACGCGCTCATGGCCGGCGCGTCCTATTGCCTTACCGACAGGGTGATCCTGGATGCCGGCTATCGCTACTCTCACATTGAGGGAGGCCGCATGTTCGACTTCGACGTGAGCAGTTCCGGGCCCGGCTTCGACCATGGCATCAACACACATGAGGTACGCGGCGGTCTGCGCTATCAGTTCGGCGGCAATAATGGTTGCACATCGCCGGAACCCTACGTTCCCGAGCCGGAGCCGATCTACACCAAGTAGTCGCTTCTAAATCCAGGAATTCGCGAACCGCCCGGTCATGCCGGGCGGTTTTCGTTTGCCGGTTGCGGTGGATTTCACCGGCCGCGTGCGCTGAAGAAAGCCCATCGAAATCAATTCGGTAACGCAGCGTTATCCTTAACCCGCACTTAACCACTATGGTTAACAATGCCTCCTGAAACGGCGCTTGCAATCAAATGACGCGCACCAATTTCAGGAGCCGGGGACCCATGAATTTCAAATCGCTGACAGCGCCTGCGCTCGCCGCACTCGTGCTTGCTCCGCTGACGCCGGCACAGGCCGCAGACTACGATCCGCCGGTCTATGTCGATCAGGCGCCGGACTATCAACCGGTCGAGGTCGGCTCTGGCTGGTATCTGCGCGGCGACGTCTCTTATCTGGCGCAGAAGAGCTACCAGGATCAGGATTTCACCTTCGCGCCGGCGAGCTTCAGCGAAAAGCAGGATCCCGCCTTTGCCAGCATCGGCTTCGGTTATCATTTCAACGACTATCTGCGCGCCGATATCAATCTCGGCTATCTGCCGGGCAACAAGGTTGGCATCCACTACGACGACACCGCGAGCGTGATACCGCCGGCCACGGCAACGGTAGCGTCGGCATCCCTGGAGAATTATTCCCTGTCAGGAATGGTCAATGGCTATGTCGATCTTGGCACTTATGTCGGGATCACGCCCTATGTGGGCGCCGGCATTGGGCTGGTCCGGAGCAAATACAAGCTGTCGGCGAGTTACTTCACCGACAATGTCGACCCTACGGATGATTTCGTCCGCAGCGACAACAAGACCCAGTATTCCTTCGCCTACACGCTGGATGCGGGCCTTGCCTATCAGGTGACCAAGAATGTTTCCGTCGACCTCGGCTACCAGTACTTCTCAGCGCCGGATGCCGAATATGTCACCGCCGCGAGCCTGACGTCCTATCCTATCCGCAAGGGCATCAGCAATCATCAGGTCAAGCTCGGGCTGCGCTACGACCTCTGGTAGGCTGGTTACAGACACGAAGCCTGACGGCGGATCTCTTCGATCCGCCGTTTGCGTTTGAGCTCAGGGCATCCTGATCGCGGATTGCTTGTATCCCGCCCGCGACAAAAACTTTCCTCTTGACGCCTGAGGCCTGAGCGCATATCGCCGTCCGTGGGCCACCCCTCCCCAACGAGGGGCCACTATCTGGAAGGATAGACCACGATGACGACGCAGACGAAACCCGGACTCCGTCCGGCAAATCCCAATTTCTCCTCAGGTCCCTGCGCAAAACGCCCCGGCTGGTCGGTCGAGGCGCTGAAGAATGCTGCGCTCGGCCGTTCCCACCGCGCCAAGATCGGCAAGACCAAGCTCGAACAGGCGATCGAGCTGACGCGGGAAATTCTCCAGGTCCCTGCGGATTACCGCATCGGCATCGTGCCGGCGTCGGACACGGGTGCCGTCGAGATGGCGCTGTGGTCTCTGCTCGGCGAGCGCGGCGTCGACATGGTCGCCTGGGAAAGCTTTGGCTCCGGCTGGGTGACCGATGTGGTCAAGCAGCTGAAGCTCTCCGATACCAGAAAGATCGAAGCGGGTTATGGCGAGCTGCCTGATCTGGCGAAGATCGATTTCGACCGCGACGTGGTCTTCACCTGGAACGGCACGACCTCAGGCGTGCGGGTGCCGAATGGCGATTTCATTCCGGCCGATCGCAAGGGCCTCACCATCTGCGATGCGACGTCCGCCGCCTTCGCGCAGAGGCTCGATTTCCAGAAGCTGGATGTCGTCACCTTCTCCTGGCAGAAAGTGCTGGGCGGCGAGGGCGCGCACGGCATGCTGATCCTCAGCCCGCGCGCCGTCGAGCGGCTTGAAACTTACAAGCCGGCCTGGCCGCTGCCGAAGATCTTCCGCCTGACCTCGGGCGGCAAGCTGATCGAAGGCATCTTCAAGGGCGAGACCATCAACACGCCGTCGATGCTGTGCGTCGAGGACTATCTCGACGCGCTTCAGTGGGCGAAGTCGATCGGCGGGCTCGATGCACTGATCGCCAGAGCGGATGCCAATGCCGCCGTGCTCGACGGTTTTGTCGACAGATCCTCCTGGCTCGGCCATCTCGCGGTCGATGCGGCGACACGGTCCAACACATCCGTGTGTCTGTCCTTCACCGACCAGCAAGTTGCGGCGCTCGATGCCGACGGACAGGCGGCTTTTGCGAAAGCGATCGTCTCCGTGCTCGACAAGGAAGGCGTCGCCTACGACATCGGCTCCTATCGCGACGCACCGTCCGGCCTGCGCATCTGGTGCGGCGCTACCGTCGAGACCTCCGATCTCGCAGCGCTGCTGCCCTGGCTCGACTGGGCCTTCGCCACGCAGAAGGCGTCGTTGAAGGCAGCGGCCTGAGATTGCATGGCGGCCTGCGGGCCGCCATTTCCCCGACAATCCATTTGAAGGAGGCCGCCATGGCGCCCCGCGTACTCGTCTCGGATAAACTCTCCACCACCGCCGTGCAGATATTCAAGGACCGCGGCATCGAGGTCGACTATCTGCCCGATCTCGGCAAGGACAAGGAAAAGCTGCTCGAAGTCATCGACCAGTATGATGGCCTTGCCATCCGCTCGGCCACCAAGGTCACGGAAAAGCTGATCAACGCCGCCACCAGGCTGAAGGTCGTGGGCCGTGCCGGCATCGGCGTCGACAATGTCGACATCCCGGCGGCGAGCCGCAAGGGCATCATCGTGATGAACACGCCCTTCGGCAATTCGATCACCACCGCCGAGCATGCGGTGGCGATGATCTTCGCGCTGGCCCGCCAGATTCCGGAGGCCAATGCCTCGACCCATGCCGGCAAATGGGAAAAGAACCGCTTCATGGGCATCGAGATCACCGGCAAGACGCTGGGCGTCATCGGCTGCGGTAACATCGGCTCGATCGTCGCCACGCGCGGCGTCGGGCTGAAGATGCATGTCATTGCCTTCGACCCGTTCCTGTCGGACAGCCGCGCCGAGGAGCTCGGCGTCGAAAAAGTAGAGCTCGACGAGCTGTTTGCCCGCGCCGACTTCATCACCTTGCATACGCCGCTGACCGACAAGACGCGCAACATTATCGACGCCGCCGCGATCGCCAAGATGAAGACTGGCGTGCGCATCATCAACTGCGCGCGCGGCGGGCTGATCGTCGAGGCCGATCTGGTCGCGGCGCTGAAGAGCGGCAAGGTGGCAGGCGCCGGCATCGACGTGTTCGAGGTCGAACCGGCGGAGAACCACGAATTGTTCGGTATGGAGAATGTCGTGGCAACGCCTCATCTCGGCGCTTCGACCACCGAAGCGCAGGAGAATGTCGCGCTGCATGTCGCAGAGCAGATGTCGGACTACCTGATCAAGGGTGCCATTTCCAACGCCATCAACATGCCGTCGATCACCGCCGAGGAAGCGCCGCGGCTGAAGCCTTTCGTCAAGCTGGCCGAAGTGCTCGGCGCCTTCGTCGGCCAGGTCACCGAGGATCCGATCAAGGAGGTCGAGATCCTGTTCGACGGCTCGACCGCGACGATGAACACACGGGCGCTGATCAGTGCGACGCTCGCCGGACTGATCCGGCCGCAGGTCTCCGACGTCAACATGGTCTCGGCGCCGATCATGGTGAAGGAGCGCGGCATCATCGTCGCCGAGGTCAAGCGCGACAAGTCGGGCGTGTTCGACGGCTACATCAAGCTTACGGTGAAGACCGAGCACATGACGCGCTCGATCGCCGGCACCTGCTTCTCCGACGGCAAGCCGCGCTTCATCCAGATCAAGGGCATCAATCTCGACGCCGAGGTCGGCCAGCACATGCTCTACACAACCAATGCCGATGCGCCCGGCATTATCGGCCTGCTCGGCACGGTGTGCGGCGAGAACGGCGTCAACATCGCCAACTTCCAGCTGGGACGTAACCGACCAGGCGGCGATGCGATTGCGCTGCTCTATCTCGATGCGCCGTTTCCGGAAAATGTGCTGGAACAGGTCAAGGCGCACAAGTCGATCGACTCGGCCAAACGGCTGCAGTTCGACGTCAACGCGATGTGATCCTGACCTTGGGATTGAGGGGCGCGGCTTTGTCCGCGCCTTTTCGTTCAGGCCGGCTGCAAGTCCGCTATTTTGCGCCCGCTATATTCGGCGAGCGAAATGCCGCCCAATACCAGGACGAGTGCCAGTGCCTGGTAGAGCTGGAATGTCTCGCCGACAATCAGCACTGAAAGCAGGGTGCCGAAGATCGGCACCAGGTTGATGAACAGGCCGGCGCGGTTGGCGCCGATCATTTCGTTGCCCTTGATGTAGAGGATCTGCGAGATGACCGAGGCGCCGATTGCGGTGTAGACGATGACCAGCCAGCCGCTGATATCGGGGGCGATAACCTTTCCGGCCGCGACCTCCCACAGGAAGAAGGGCAGCGAGGTGATGAGGGCCGCGACCGCCAGAGCCAACATCAGGCTCTGCCAGCGCATCACCGGCTTCAGCCGCAGCCCGACCGAATAACCGCTGTAGAGGATGACGGCGACGAGCATGATGGCGTCGCCGAAATTAAGCTCCAGCGTCAGCAGCCGGCGCGGGTCGCCATGGCAGGCGGTCAAGATCACACCCGCTATGGTCAGCACCACGCCGGCAATCTGCGTCCAACTCACGCGCAGGCGGAAGAAGATGAAATTGGCAACGATGATCAGGACCGGCATCGCCGCCTGTTCGATCGAGACATTGATCGCCGTCGTATAGTTGAGCGCCGTGTAGAAAATGGTGTTGAACAGGGTGAAGCCGCTGGCCCCCAGTGCAGCCAGGACGAGCCAGTGTTTGCGCACCACCGGCCAGTCCTCCTTGATCGTGCGCCAGCCGATCGGCAGCAGGATCGCAACCGCCAGCACCCAGCGCAGGAAGACCAGCGTCATCGGCGAGACATGGTCGACCGCCAGCTTGCCGGCGACAGAATTGCCGCCCCACAGCAAGGTGGTAAGCAGCAGGAACAGATAGGCGCGTCGATGCATTGGAAGATTCCGGCCGCCGGAGGTGCGGTGTTTGCCGGCCTATTGGCCCCGCCGGCCCAAGTAAATGATGTCAAAGCCGAAAATTGTTGTGCCTCAGGGCATTTTCGGCGGCAAAGAAAGGTCGCGCTTGCGAGGTCTTGACGCTATAGAGGCCTGTCGTTTCGAACCATATCCAGGCCGCCATGGCGGCATCTCAAGGGAAATGAAACATGGCCAATGTGGTGGTCGTCGGCTCGCAATGGGGCGACGAAGGCAAGGGCAAGATCGTCGACTGGTTGTCGGAGCGCGCCGACGTGGTCGTGCGCTTTCAGGGCGGCCACAATGCAGGCCATACGCTGGTCGTCGACGGCAAGGTCTACAAACTGTCGCTGCTGCCGTCGGGCGTGGTGCGGCAAGGCAAGCTGTCGATCATCGGCAATGGCGTCGTCTTCGACCCGCACGCCTTTGTCGCCGAAGTGGCAAAACTCAAGGCGCAAGGCGTCGAGGTGACGCCGGACCGCCTGAAAATAGCCGAAAACACCGCGCTTATCCTGTCGCTGCACCGGGAGCTGGACGGATTCCGCGAGGATGCCGCCTCCAATTCCGGGACGAAAATTGGCACGACCCGTCGTGGCATCGGCCCTGCCTATGAGGACAAGGTGGGCCGGCGCGCGGTCAGGGTGATGGATCTGGCGGATTTGGAAACGCTTCCCCTCAAGGTCGACAGGCTGCTGACGCATCACAATGCGCTGCGTCGCGGGCTTGGCCATGGCGAAGTCACGCATGAGGCGATCATGACCGAGCTGACCTCGGTTGCCGATGAGATCCTGCCCTATATGGACCGCGTCTGGAAAATCCTCGATGACAAGCGCCGCGCCGGCGAGCGCATCCTGTTCGAGGGCGCGCAAGGCACGCTGCTCGACATCGACCACGGCACCTATCCGTTCGTTACTTCGTCCAACACCGTCGCCGGCCAGGCCGCCGCCGGCTCGGGCGTGGGCCCGGGCGCCATCGGCTATGTCCTGGGCATCACCAAGGCCTATACGACGCGTGTCGGTGAAGGCCCGTTCCCGACCGAGCAGAAGAACGAGATCGGCGAGTTTCTTGGCACGCGCGGCCACGAATTCGGCGTCGTCACCGGGCGCAAGCGGCGCTGCGGCTGGTTCGACGCCGTGCTGGTGCGCCAGGCCGTTGCTGTCAACGGCATCAAGGGCATCGCGCTGACCAAGCTCGACGTGCTCGACGGGCTGGATGAGATCAAGGTCTGCACGGGTTATCGACTCGACGGCGAAATGATCGACTATCTGCCGGCCAGCCAGGGCGCGCAGGCGCGCGTCGAACCGGTCTACGAGACGCTCGAAGGTTGGAAAGGCACCACCGCCGGCGCGCGCAGCTGGAACGACCTTCCGGCGCAGGCCGTCAAATATGTTCGTTACATCGAGGAGCTCATCGGCGCACCCGTCGCGCTCCTTTCCACCAGCCCGGAGCGGGACGACACAATACTTGTGACCGATCCGTTTCAAGACTAGTTTCTGAAGCCTTTCCGGGGCATCGCGGCCGATTTGCGGGGGCCGGCCCGGGGGAACAAAATACAGGTCGACTGAAGCATGGCAGATTTCGTTGCTATTCTGAAAAAGGCGCTCGACAAGCACGGCGACGAGACGCCCGAAAAGCGTACGCGCATCTATGACAGCGTTCGTACCATGCTGGCGAAGAAGCTTGCGGAGTATTCGCCGCCGCTGGCCACCGAAGCCATAACCACGCAGAAGCGATCCCTGGAAGACGCTATCGCAAGTGTCGAGCGGGACTATGCCAAAGCGATGCCCGCCTCCGATCCGCTGGCGGAATTGGAACACATTTTTTCCTCCATCGACCGTAACAAGAACCAGCCCAGTCATGTAAAGCCGTCCACCACGCCTGCATCGGCACCCGCGCCGGCATGGCAGCCGGCGAAACCCGTGCAGCCGGCGCCGGTTGCCCGGACGGAGCCGAGCTGGCAGCGGCCCGCGCCGACACCGCCGCCGCCTGCGGCGCGCGCAGAAACCACGCAAGCCGCGGAGATGGACGTCGACGACGATAGCGCCGACGTGTTTGCCAATGACGAGCAGCAGGCCGCTGACACATTCCAGCGCCTGCGCCCGGCCGAGCGCAAGCGCAGCTATGGCGGGCTGATCGCAGCTGTCGTCGCGCTGCTGGTGGTCGCCGGCGGCGGCTACGGCATCTGGCTGAATAAGGATGCGTTTGGCTCGATGTTTGGTCCTGGCGACACCAAGACAGTCTCGACCGAGCCGCTGGTCAAGCCGGCGCCGGCCAAGCCCGCGGCCGATACACCCGCACCTGGTGCCGGCGAGGGAACGAAATTCACGCAGCGGCTGACGCCCGAAGGCAGTGAGACCGACCCAGGTCCGGCAGCCGGCCAAAGCGGCATTGGCGAGGGCGAATCCGTCGCCGCGCTGACTACGCCACCGCCACCGGCTCCAGCCCCTGCTGCGGCTCCGCCCCCTGCTGCGGCACCAGCGCCTGCGACCCCGCCGCCCGGCGATACCGCAGCCACGGCACCGCCCGCTACGCCGGCGCCGGACGCTTCCGCCACGCCGCCGGCAACGCCGCCCGCCGATGGCGCCGCTCCGCCGGCCAATGGGGCGGCACCGGCTGATGCCGCGGCCACTCCGCCGGCGCCCGCAACCGGCACGCCGCCCGCGGCACCGACGGCCGCAGCTCCCGAGCCGACCGTGGCAGTCGGCCAGAAGGCGATCTTCTATGAGGAACGCACCTCGACCGCGCAAGGTTCGGCCGAACCCGGCAGCATCGTCTGGTCGCTGGTGCAGGAATCGCCCGGCGGCGACCTGCCGCCGGAACCGGCGATCCGCGCCGAGGCGACCATTCCCGGCAAGGACATCCAGCTGCGCATGACCATCCGCCGCAACACCGACCAGACGCTGCCGGCCAGTCACATTATCGAGATGATCTTCCTGACTCCCGAGGGCTTTGACGGCGGTGGGGTCGACAACATCCTGCGTGTCGCCATGAAGAGCTCGGAACAGGATGCCGGCAGCCCGCTGATCGGCATCCCGGCCAAGATCGCCGACGGCTTCTTCCTGGTCGCGCTCAACGACACCAAGGCCGATGAGGACGCCAATCTGACCTTGCTGAGGGGACAGGACTGGATAGATGTGCCGGTTGTCTACAAGACCGGTCGTCGGGCGCTGCTGACCATGGAAAAGGGCATTCCTGGCGAGAAGGTATTCGACGAGGCGCTGAAGGCCTGGCAGGCGAAGACTGCGGGCTGAGGCGGGCCGCTACAGCGGCTACCATCGCTCAGAAGCCTTGAAACAGCATGTCGAGCGCGGCGACGATGTCGTCGTGATGCTTCGTCAGGTTCAGCCGGCTTTCACCCAATTCGCTTGCGGGAACAGTAGCAATCAGGTGTGTGGCCATAACCAGCTTGCGGCCGTTGATCTCGAAGATCGGATGAAGCTTTCGCATCGGCGGCGGCACCGTTGCGACCGGGAGTAGCGGGACGACTACCCGCGTCTTGAAATTGTCGAGCAGGTCGGATTGAACGTCGAGCAAATAGTTGCCTTCGCTGCGGGCAGCAAAGACATCGTAGCGGGCCATCAGAACTGCCGGTACTCTTCCAGCGGGATGCCGGCCTTGTCGATATAGTCGTTCCACGCATCCATAGTGGCGCGGTTCTCAAGCTTCCATAGTCGCGTTTTTTCAGCCGCCACCGCCTCCGCTATACCGGCCTCAGCGGCGCGCGAGACATTCACATCGAGCCCCTTGGCCTCTCTCATGAGGTTCGAATCGATCGACAGGTTTGCTGGCTGACGGATCGCATTCAAGGCAATCTTACGCATAATAGCCTCCGAGACATGCGCATAATGTATGCGCATTCCGGTACGGAGGCAATAATCGTGCGATGCCGATTGGAGGGGCCTACCCTTCCATCTCTTCCCGCAGCATTTCCAGTTCCAGCCACTCTTCCTCGAGCGCTGCCAGCGTGGCGCGTTCCTTGTCGAGGGCGGCGATGGTCTTCTGGAACGAGGCCGGGTCGCGCTCGTAATAAGCAGGATCGGCGATGTTGTTCTCCAGCCGTGAAATCGAGGCCGTCACGGCTTCGATCTTCTTGGGCAACGATTCCAGTGCGAATTTCTGCTTGAACGACAGTTTCTTCGCCGGTCCCTTTGGCGCTGCCGGTTCGCTCTTGCCGGCTGTCGGCGTCTCACCATTCTCGGCCTTCGGCCGCGCCCTGCGGTCGTCGAGCCGGGTGCCGCCGCGCTGCGCCAGCATGTCGGAATAGCCGCCGGCATATTCGATCCAGCGGCCGCCACCGTCCGGCGCGATGATGCTGGTTACGGTGCGGTCAAGGAAGTCGCGGTCGTGGCTTACCAGGATGACGGTGCCGGCAAAGCCGGCGACCAGTTCCTGCAACAGTTCCAGCGTCTCCATGTCGAGATCGTTGGTCGGCTCATCAAGCACCAGAAGGTTCGCCGGCCGTGCCAGAACGCGCGCCAAAAGCAGCCGCGCCCGTTCGCCGCCGGACAGCTCGCGCACCGGCGTGCGCGCCTGTTCCGGCTTGAACAGGAAATCCTTCATGTAAGAGACGACATGGCGCTGCTCGCCATTGATGACGAGGTTTTCGCCGCGCCCGTCGGTGAGATATTGCGCCAGCGTCTCGGCCGGGTCGACCGACTCGCGCTTCTGGTCGAGCGTGGCGATCTCCAGATTGGTGCCGAGCCGCACCGAACCGGCGTCGGGCTTCATCTCGCCGGTCAGCATCTTCAACAGCGTCGTCTTGCCGGCGCCGTTCGGCCCGACCAGGCCGACGCGATCGCCGCGCTGGATGCGGGTCGAAAACCCTTTGACCACGGTAAGGTCGTCAAAGCTCTTTTCGATGTTCTTGGCCTCGATCACCAGCTTGCCGGATTCGGCGGCGTCGCTGGCCACCATGGTGGCCGAGCCTTCGGCGCCGCGATGGCCGCGAAAACGCTGACGCATGGTCTGCAATTCGCCAAGCCGGCGCATGTTGCGCTTGCGCCGCGCGGTCACGCCATAGCGCAGCCAGTGCTCCTCGCGCACGATCTGCCGTCCGAGCTTGTGCTGCTCGCGCTCTTCCTCTTCCAGCACCAGGTCGCGCCATTCCTCGAAATGGCCAAAACCCTTGTCCAAACGGCGGGTCTGGCCGCGGTCGAGCCAGACGGTGGCGCGCGAGACGCGTTCGAGGAAGCGACGGTCGTGCGAGATGACGATCAGCGCCGACGAGGTGCGGACAAGCTCCTCTTCCAGCCATTCGATGACAGACAGATCGAGATGGTTCGTCGGCTCATCAAGCAGCAATATGTCGGGCTCGGGCGCCATGACACGGGCGAGAGCGGCACGGCGCGCCTCGCCGCCGGAGAGGTCGTTGGGGTTCTCCGTGCCAGCGAGGCCGAGATGCTCCATCAGATATGTGGCACGGTAGGGATCGTCGCCCGGCCCGAGTCCCGCCTCGACATAGGCACGCACATTGGCAAAGCCGTCCATGTCGGGCATTTGCGGGAGATAACGCACCGTCGCCGAAGGCTGGCGGAACACTTCGCCGTCCTGCGGCTCGATCAGCCCGGCGGCGATCTTGAGCAGCGTCGACTTGCCGGAGCCGTTGCGGCCGACCAGTGCGATCTTGTCGCCGGCGGATGCCGTGAGTTCGGCGCCGTCGAGCAGTGGTGTACCGCCGAAGGTCAGTTTTATCCCGTCGAGGTTGAGAAGAGGCGGGGCCATGTCAGCTTTCAGGCAAGGGATAGGGATGAGCGAGCAGCAGCGCGCGGCCATGACCGAGCGCGATTTCGAGCCGGCCCCCGGTCTTCTGTGACTTGACCTCGTTGGAGATGGTCAGCGACGAGCCGAAGGCAACCTCGACATGGTCGAGCGGCCATTTGGCGCCGGCCACGGTGAGGCCCGAAAGATCGGAGAAGCCGAGCACCGAAAACAGCGTGCCATCGGCATAGTCGAAGCTGGCCTTGCCGGGCAAAAGGGGAACGCCCTCCTGCGCGCCGCTGGTCAACAGCACTTTTGTGCCGGCCTCGGCCAGCCTCAGGCTGAGCGCCAGGTGCAGATACGCATGGTCGGCGCGCTTGCCGCCGAAAGCGCCGGCCAGCACCAGGCTGGTGGCGCCACGCTCCAACGCCGCTGCGATCGCCAGTTCGCCATCAGTCTTGTCTTTTTCGGGCGGAAATACCTGGCGCGGCACTGCGGCGAGATCGGCGGGAAGGTCCGCCGGCACGGAATCGAAGTCGCCCACCCATAGCTCCGGCATCAGGCCAAGCAGGCGGGCATGGCCGATGCCGGCGTCGGCGGCGATGACGCGCGTGCCTTCGACCTGGCGGTCGAGCCGCGGCGTGCGGACGAGATCGCCGCCAAGCAGGATGGTGAATGTGGTCATATCCGGTGGCCCTTACCAGCCCCGCCGGCGAAACGGAAGGCCGAGCCGCGCTGCTGCTAGATCAGGATGACGTTTGGTTGAATCTTCATCCTGATCTAGCTCTTTGCTGGAGCATGATCTCCGGACAAAACGGTTCCCGTTTGTCCGAGAAAACCGGTTCCCACTTTTCGGGATCATGCTCTGGCAAAGTTCCGCTTGCGTGGCACCTTGGCCGGGCCTATGTGTCGAAACGCTCTAACGGGGTGCCGGACGCGATCTTCGCGGACCGGCTGAGAGGCAGTCTCGCCAACCCGCTGAACCTGATCCGGTTTGTACCGGCGGAGGGATTAGACGCTTCGGACAGACCGGCGCCTCAATTCCTTTCAACACGAATGAAGGAGGCGCCGATGCGCATGTTTTTGTCCCGTCTTGTCCCAGCCCTGGGTCTTGCTGTTTCGCTTTTGGCAAGCCCTGCGTCCGCGCAGGACAAACTCACCATCTATACCTACGAGAGCTTCACCGCCGACTGGGGGCCAGGCCCTGCTGTGAAGAAGGAATTCGAAGCCGAATGCGGCTGCAGCGTCGACTTCGTCTCGGTCGCCGATGGCGTCGCGCTGCTCAACCGCGTCAAGCTCGAAGGTGCCTCGACCAAGGCCGATATCGTGCTTGGCCTCGACACCAACCTGACCGCCGAAGCCAAAGCCACCGGCCTGTTTGTCCCGCATGGCGCGGTGGCTGAAAACAGTGTGCCGGGCGGTTGGAGCGATGATACTTTCGTCCCCTACGACTATGGTTATTTCGCTGTCGTCTATGACACCGAAAAGCTGAAGAACCCGCCGAAGAGCCTGAAGGAATTGGTCGAGGGCGACGCCGCCGACAAGATCGTCATCCAGGATCCGCGGACGTCGACGCCTGGCCTCGGCCTGCTCCTCTGGGTCAAGTCGGTCTATGGCGACAAGGCGCCGGAAGCCTGGGCCAAGTTGAAGCCGAAGGTGCTGACGGTGACGCCGGGCTGGAGCGAGGCCTACGGCCTGTTCACCAAAGGCGAAGCGCCCATGGTGCTGTCCTACACGACGTCGCCGGCCTACCACATGGTGGCCGAGAACACTGAGCGCTATCAGGCGGCGTCCTTCGAGGAAGGCGAGTATCTGCAGATCGAGGTCACCGGCATCACCACCACGGGTGCGAAAAACCCGCTGGCGGCAAAGTTTTTGGCCTTCATGACCGGACCGAAGTTCCAGGACGTCATTCCCGAGACCAACTGGATGTTCCCGGCGGGGAAGACCGGCAAGCCGCTCAACCCGGCCTTCGACAAATTGGTCAAGCCGGCGAAGACCTTGCTGTTCAGCCCCGAAGAAGTCGCGGCCAACCGCAAGGCATGGGTGGATGAGTGGCTGACGGTGATGAGCAAGTAGCCTGTGGTAGGCTGATCGAAGATGATCGCTCTACGGCGCCCCCCTCTGTCCTGCCGGACATCTCCCCCACGAGGGGGGAGATTGGCTGTCATCGGCGATTTCGCCAATCGCCAAGGTTGCAGGAATGAGTGGGACGCGGAGATGGCTGATCTCCCCCCTCGTGGGGGAGATGTCCGGCAGGACAGAGGGGGGCGCGAAGGAACGCGACGCCCGCTAGAGATCCCTTGGGCGGTCCGGCGTGCAACGCTCTGATCCCCGCATCACCGCCGGCATCATCGCGCTTGCGGCAATCGCGCTGCTGGTTGGCGGCGCTTTCGCCGGCCTCATCCGCGAAGGCGCGCACGACCTCTCAGGCGCCGCGTCCGCCTTCGATCTCTATCTTCTGCGCGTCGTCCGCTTCACGCTTTGGCAGGCGGCGCTCTCGACGCTGCTTTCCGTCGTGCCGGCGCTGCTCGTCGCCCGCGCTTTGTCACGGCATCCGCGCTTCTTCGGTCGTGGCTTCATCCTGCAGCTGTTCACCGTGCCGCTGGCACTGCCGGCCATTGTCGCGGCGCTGGGCATACTGGCGCTCTATGGCCGCGCCGGCTATTTCGCCGCGATCGCCGGCCAAAGCTGGCCCGATATCTATGGGCTTTCGGGCATCCTCGTCGCCCATGTCTTCTTCAATCTGCCGCTGGCCACGCGGCTGTTCCTGGAGGCGCTGGGGACGGTGCCTGCCGATCAATGGCGGCTGGCAAGCCAGCTCGGCATGGGGGCGAGAGCAGCCTTCCGGCTGATCGAATGGCCGGTGCTGCGCGCATCCCTGCCGGGCGTCGCCGGACTTGTCTTCATGCTCTGCATCACCTCCTTCACCATCGTCCTCATCCTCGGCGGCGGGCCGGCCGCGACGACGCTCGAGGTAGCCATCTACCAGGCGCTGCGTTTCGACTTCGATCCGGCAAGGGCAGTCACACTGACTGTGCTGCAGATCGCGCTGACCTTTGCCGTCGTGCTGGCGCTGACGCGGCTGGGCGCCAACGTGACCGGCGACGCCAACCTGCCAGTGGCGCCGCGCCGCTATCTCTCCGCCGGAACAACTGAAACGGCGTTCAATGCCATCCTGATCGTGCTCGCCTTGCTGTTCGTCGCTGGGCCTATGGCGGCAACCGTCGCATCCGGCCTTGGCGCCGATCTCAGCCGGCTCGCCAGTGAAAGTGCTGTGCGCCAGGCGACGCTGACCAGCGCCGGTCTCGGGCTGCTGGCGGCGCTGCTTTCGGTGGCGCTGTCGCTGTCGCTGATCATGGCGCGCCGGGCGCTGGCCCTGCGCCGCCGTGGCGGCCGCTCGCTGCTCGAACATGCCACCGACAACGGCGCCGGTTTTGTCCTCGTCGTGCCGCCCATCGTCATCGGCACCGGCTGGTTCCTCTTGCTGCGCACGGTCAGCGATGTCTTTGCCATCGCGCCGGTCATGGTCGTCACCGTCAATGCGGTAATGGCGATGCCTTTTGCCATCCGCGCGATGCGTCCGGCCTATGATGCAGCGAGCGAACGCCACGAAAAGCTGTGCGCACAGCTCGGCATTTCCGGCTGGAACCGGCTGCGGCTGGTCGACTGGCCGTCGCTTCGGCGGCCGCTGGCCACCGGCTTTGCCTTCGCCATGGCGTTGTCGCTCGGCGATCTCGGCGTCATCGCGCTGTTCGGCAGCGATTCGGTGCAGACATTGCCTTATCTCCTGCTGGCGCGCATGGGCAGCTACCGCACAGCCGACGCCGCCGGACTGGCTTTGCTGCTCGGGGCGGTCTGCCTCGCCTTGGTGGTCGTCGCGGACTGGTTGGGACGTGGAGAAAGATCGTGAATTCCGCCAACAAAGGCGCGGCCGTTCGGCTGGACAAGGTCTCGTTCAGCTATGGCGAGGCGCCGTTCCTGTTCGATGTCGAATTCGCGGCGTCCAAGATCACCGCCATCATGGGGGCAAGCGGTTCGGGAAAATCGACCCTGCTCAATCTGGTGGCCGGCTTCGAGACGCCGCAATCCGGCCGCGTTCTGATCGGCGGCGCCGATGTCGGCGCTTCCGCGCCGTCGGCGCGACCAGTCTCGATGGTGTTCCAGGAAAACAATCTGTTTGCTCATCTCTCGGTCGAGAAGAATGTCGGCCTCGGCCGCTCGCCTTCGCTCAGCCTGACCGAGGCCGACCGCGCCGCAATCGCCGAGGCACTGAGCCGTGTCGGCCTTGCCGGCAAGGAAAAGCGCCTGCCGCGCGAGCTCTCCGGCGGGGAGCGGCAGCGCGTGGCGCTTGCCCGCGTGCTGGTGCGCGACCGGCCGGTGCTGTTGCTCGACGAGCCGTTCGCGTCGCTCGGACCCGCGCTGCGCGACGACATGCTCGACCTTGTGGCCGGCGTCCATGCCGAGCGGGCGATGACGGTGCTGTTCGTTACGCATCAGCCGGAAGACGCGCGACGCATCGGCGAGGACATTGTTTTTCTGGACAATGGCGGGGTTGCCGCAACGGGACTTGCCGCCGATTTTTTCGCTGGCACTGGCCCTGAAGCGTTTCGGCGCTATATCGGCGCAAGTTCGGGCGGATCACGCGATATTGCCCGGAAGCGGACATAATTTACGACCAAACCGGCTACAGGTGATGTGGCGCTTGCTTGCCATGGTCCAGCTGATGTGGCTAGGTCCGCCCAGTACTGGTCCGGCACGAGCCGTGATTTGCCCCCTACAGCGCCGCATCTATCCGGATGCGTAAAACGCTGTAGGTTTTTTGATTTGGGCAGGATTGCCACCGAAAAATTCGATTTTTCGCTGGCGCGGACCCCTGGGTCCAGGTCCTGCGCCGAGAGCTGAAGGGACGCCGTGCTGTCGACCGGCACTGACACTTTGAGACGCAGACCGCTGGTGCGCTTCCTCGCGCTGGCCGGCCTTGCCGTGGCGCTGGCCAGTTGCCAGATGTTCACGCCGCCCGAGGTACAGGAATCCGGCTTCCAGCCTTCCGACAGACCGATCACGGTCGACAATGTCGCCGCCAACAGCAAGCTCGCCGAACTGGCAAAGGCGCAGCATCCGCGCATCCTGGCCACTTATGGCGGTGAATATTCCGATCCTAAGCTTGAGCGCATGGTGGCCAAGGTCGTCGGCAGCCTGACCGTAGTGTCGGCCAATCCGACCCAGACCTATCGCATCACCATCCTCAATTCGCCCAACGTCAACGCTTTTGCCCTGCCGGGCGGCTATCTCTACGTCACCCGCGGCCTGCTGGCTCTGGCCAATGATTCGGCCGAACTCGCGGCCGTCATCGCGCATGAGATGGGCCACGTCACCGCTAACCACGGCCTGCAGCGCCAGCAGCTCGAGGCTGAGGAAGGCCTGGCGACCAAGGTGGTTTCCGATGTGCTTGGCGACAGCCCGACCGCCAAGGCGGCATTGATCCGCGGCAAGCTCAGGCTGGCGCAGTTCTCGCGCAACCAGGAGCTGGAGGCCGACGCCATTGGCATCAAGTCGATCGGCGAAGCCGGCTACGATCCCTATGCCGCCGGCCGCTTCCTGCAATCGATGTCGGCCTATACCGATTTCCGCTCGATATCAGGCGCCACCGATGCCAGCCTCGACTTCCTGGCCACACACCCCAACACGCCGCAGCGCATCGATCTGGCGCAGCGCCATGCCCGCCAGTTCGGCGCGCCGGGCGTCGGCACGCGCGACCGCGATTCCTTCCTGGCCGGCATTGACGGCCTGCTTTACGGCGACACTCCGGAAGAAGGCTATGTGCGCGGCCAGACCTTCCTGCATCCGGGGCTCGGCGTATCGTTCACCGTGCCGGACGGTTTCATCATCGACAATACGGCGGCGGCGGTGACGGCGACTGGCCCCGGCGACATGGCGGTACGGTTCGACGGCGTGTCGATCGACAAGAACCGCGCGCTGACAGACTATATCAGAAGCGGCTGGGTGGCCGGTCTCGACGAGACCAGCGTGCGCCAGGAGACGATCAACGGCAACGAGGCGGCGACCGCGCATGCCGGCGCCGATGGCTGGCAGTTCGACATTGCGGTGATCCGCGCCGGCGGCCAGGTCTACCGGCTGTTGACGGCGGCCCCCTCAGCCAGCACAACGCTCGACCCGGTGGCGCGCTCGGTCAGCGGTTCGTTCCGCATCCTGAGCCCTGCCGAAAAGGCGGCGCTGAAGCCGCTGCACATCCGCGTGGTCACCGTTCAGGCGGGCCAGACCATGGGCTCGCTGTCGGCGCAGATGGTCGGCGTCGACCGCAAGCTCGATCTGTTCAGGGTGCTCAACGCGATGTCGCCGGGCGCCTCGGTTTCGGCCGGCGACAAGGTCAAGATCGTTACGGACAAGTAGCAGCGCAGTCCGGTTCGATAGGTCTGCCCACCCTCAGAGATGGCTGTCAGTGTTGGTATCGGTGCCGCTGTCGCCATCGGTGCCTTCGCTGGTGCTGCTATCGGTCTCCTCACCACCACCAGGGTTTGCAGAACCGCGCTCGGAACCATTACCGTTGTTGCCGGCCCATGCGGCCCTGCCGTTTTGCTTCTGCACGGGGTTGTCCGGGATTGCTGCGGCTGTCCGCTTGCCTGCCTTCGGGGTCTTCGGTCTTGGCGCAGGTATATGAACCACCTTTATTTTCGTGATGATTTTTGGGGGCTGGACCTTGCACGCCGGAACCGCCAAGGCGACCTGCTTTGGGGTGCTGAGAACACCCAGGGAATACATCTGTTGCCGCTCGATCCCGGCTCTGAAGAAGGCGAGCGCGCGGTCCGGATCAGCTGGAACACCATTGCGACCTTCCATGAAGATCGATGCGAGATCGTTCATGGCATCGATATGCCCCATCGCCGCCGATTTGAGCAGCAAGTCCAATCCCTTGGCGGCATCGCGCTGGACGCCGCGCCCATTGAACAGGGTGCGTCCCCACGCGGTCATGGCGTAGGGGTCGCCCTTGTCGGATGCCTTTGAATAGAAGCGGTTGGCCTGGTCAGGATCCGCGGCCGTCCCTATTCCGGACGAGGCGATGGAGCCGAGTGCGAATGCCGCGCGGACATATCCTTTGTCGGCGGCCTGCTGGATTGCCTGCCTGGCCTCATCAACCTTGCCCGAGGCCAGCAACGCCCGTCCGAGTTGGTAACGGAAGTGGGCAATCTCTGGATAGGCCTTCACTGAGGCCTGGCAGAGCTCAACCGCGTCGTCGCCAATCTCGTTCGCTAGTCGGCCTGGGACAACGCCTTGCAGGTCGAGAGGTTCGCCCGCCGCCCGATCGCAGGGATCGACGCTTGGCGACAGCTTCAGCGTCGCCTGCTTCGATGCGTTGTCGGCACGGATCTGAAAGCCGATCTCGACGGGCGTCGCGGAGCCGATCTGCGCCTCGTAGCGCAATTTGTCGACATCGTCGGCCATCAGGCTCGATTGAGGCGACAGGATGCGGTCCGGCAGGGACAGCGTCCCCGTTGCCGGATAGCTTGCGAGCTTCAAGCTGATCGACGGGTCCTTGGCCGGGAAATCCAGCTTGAGCGGAACCGGGCCGATGCCGACGGGAATTTCGATGTCGCGGTTCTCGATCGCCTCGGCGGCGTCGGCGATACGAATGCCGCGCTCAACCACCGCCTGCTTCTGCTCGGCCGCGAGTGAGGCCACGAGCTGCTTGCCCTCGGCGCCCGCGCCGTTCCTGATCCGCAACAGCAGAACGCCCTGGGATTCGCCACCCCACTCGTTGTGGGTGGTGTAGGCCAGCGTATCCACCTGTTCCTGCCCACCCGCCAATTCGGGGGCGTCCATGCGCAGACGCGACAGGTCCTTACCATCGATCCTTTCGCCCATGGCCAAGGGCTTGCCATCAAGCGTCAGCCGTCCGAGTGCCGGCAGGCTTTCGATGCTGACACTGACTGCGCCACCGTCGACGTCAACCGGCGCCGGCAGATCCAGAGCGACTGGCCCGATGCCGGACGGCACGATTTTCTCCAGCACCGGCGGCAGCGCCGGGCGGTTGGCGCGGGGCATCAGAAAGACATCGTCGAGAAGCGAGGAATTTTCCCATGGAACCTGCTTGCCATCGGTAGCCTTGACCACATCGCGGCGCACGGCGGACATGACGGCCCTTATCTCCTGGTTCGCCGCCAACGCACGACGGGAGAAGGCGGAGGAAAATGGGCTGAGATTGCCGCTCCCGTCATAGGCAACGGCTCCCGGCTCGGTGGCAAAGGCGATCAGCGCGTTCTCAGAACCCTTCACCTGCGCCAATCCGCTACCGCTGGCGACGATCAGCTGGTCGCGAAGCCAATAGTTCTTGCGCGGAAAAGGATTGTTGCGGCAGGCGTCGAGGATAATCACCTGGATTTTCGATTTCGATCGCAACTGCAGCAACATGTCATCGAGCTTGATTGCCTGAACTTCCACGTCGGCCGCGTCCTTAAGCGTGGCGTCGACCGGGATGAGAAAGTTCTCGCCGCCGATCTGGAAGCCGTGGCCCGAATAATAGACCACCGCGAGATCAGCACCGTCGGCCGCCGCGAGATAGGTGCGGAAACGCTCCTCGAACTGAAGCCTGGTCAAATCCTTGGCAACGAAAACGTCGAAGCCGGCCGTCCGGAACGTGCTTGCGATGTCTCCGGCATCCTTGTCCGGGTTCTTGAGCGCCGGAAGTTCCCGGTATTCGGAATTGCCGATCACAAGAGCAACCCTTCGATCGGCGCTAGCCTCGAAAGTCGTCAGGGTCACAAGGATCAAAGCTGCAAGAAACACGCAGAATCGCGACATGGCAAAATCCTCATCCGCTATGATCTGAAACCCCAAAAGACACCCCTCGGCTAAGGGGGTCTGTTAAAGAATTCACAATCTGGGCATGAGGTAGAAGGAAATCAGGCGTGCTGATCTTATTTTTTGGTTGGCAATTAAATTAATACTGCTGACAACAAGATATTTCAGGCTGCCTGCGTCTCGAATTCAGGGTTCTGCTTGACCAGCGCCACCTTCAGCTTTTCCATGGCTCGCGCCTCGATCTGGCGGACGCGCTCCTTGGAAATGCCGAGCGTCTCGCCAAGCGCCTCAAGCGTGGCACCTTCGTCGCTCAGCCGGCGTTCCTCGATGATCCTGAGTTCGCGCGCATTGAGCGCTCTGAGCGCTGCCTTCAACCAGAGCAGGCGGCGTTCGAAATCGATGGTGTCGCCGGCGACCTCATCCGGCAGCGGATCGTCCGAGATCAGGAAGTCCATGCGCTCGGTGGTGCCGGTATCGTCGGCGAGTGGCGCGTTGAGCGAGGAGTCAGGCGCGGAAAGCCTGAAATCCATCATTGCCACATCGGCCTCGGAGACGCCGAGCGCCGCCGAGACTTCGCGGTAGAGCGTGGCGTTGGAGATCGGCTCGGCGCCGTTGGCCAGCCGGGCGCGCAAGCGCCGCAGATTGAAAAACAGCGCCTTTTGCGCCGAAGAGGTGCCGCCGCGTACGATCGACCAGTTGCGCAGGATATAGTCCTGCATCGAGGCGCGGATCCACCAGGTCGCATAGGTCGAGAAGCGCACCTCGCGCTCCGGCTCGAAACGCGCCGCCGCCTCCAGCAGCCCGACATGGCCCTCCTGGACCAGATCGCCGAGCGGCAGGCCGTAATGGCGGAATTTCGAAGCCATGGAGATGACCAGCCGCATATGCGCGACGGTGATCTGGTGCAGCGCCTGCTGGTCCTGGTCTTCCTTCCAGCGCAAGGCGAGAACATGTTCCTCGTCGCGCTCGAGATAAGGCGCTTTCATCGCCGCGCGGACCATGGTCCGTCCTGCCGTGTCTTCGATCATGCCGCGCTCCTGCTCTCGGACATTTTCGGACGGCCTGGCGGCCGCTATCTCTAGAGTGGTCCATCGTTTCAAGGAAACGACGACCCGCTCTATCTCCTTGTGTTTTGAAGCAATTCCTGACGGAAAACCGTTTCACACTTTTCCTGGAATTGCTCCGGTCTGGCGCAGCTAGGGTTCTTGAAATGGAAACGCCGCGCCCTACAACACGGCATGAACGTGCCACACCGGGGATTGGTTCCGCCGCCGATGGCGGTTGTTTTGTGCTGTCCGGCAGAGTGCCTCGACACTGCAAAGCGGGGTAATTGGCACGGAACATAGCAGCTTTGAGTATCTGATTTCTGGATCGCCATTTTTTTGAAATCTGGTTCCTTATTTTGCGGCTCTCTATCTGTCAGTTTCCGGCTCTCACAAGCGCCGGACACCGGCCAAGGACGGGATCACAGAAAAATGAAATGGCTCAACTCGCTCATCGTCGCCGGAACGCTGCAGGTTCTGGCTGTCACATCAGGCCATGCCGGCGCCAACCTCGACCAGATCAAGCAGGCCGGCACCATCAAGGTCGGCACGGAAGGCACCTACGCGCCCTTCACCTATCATGACGATTCCGGCGCGCTGGTCGGCTTCGACGTCGAGATCGCCAAGGCGATCGGCGACAAGCTAGGTGTGAAAGTCGAGTTCCTCGAAGGCAAATGGGACGGGCTGATCGCCGGCCTCGACGCCAACCGCTATGACGCCGTCATCAACGAGGTCGGCATCACCGACGCGCGCAAGGCCAAGTACGACTTCTCCGACCCGTACATCGCCTCCAAGGCGGTGCTGATCGTGCGCGGCGACAACACCGACATCAAGACCTTCGCCGATCTCAAGGGCAAGAAGTCGGCGCAGTCGCTGACGTCGAATTTCGGCAAGCTCGCCGAGACAAACGGCGCCGAGCTCGTCGGCACCGACGGCTTCGACCAGTCGATCCAGCTTTTGCTCACCGGCCGCGCCGACGCCACCATCAATGACAGCCTGTCCTTCCTCGACTTCAAGAAGCACAAGCCCGACGCCAATGTGAAGATCGCCGCGCAGGAAGAAGACGCCGACTATTCCGGCGTTATCGTGCGCAAGGGCGATCCGGAGCTGGTGGCGGCCATCAACAAGGCGCTGGCCGACATCAAGGCCGACGGCACCTACAAGAAGATCGCCGACACCTATTTCGGCCAGGACGTTTCGCAGTAACGAAGGTCCCCGGCGATCGCCGGCGGCAATGACACAACAGCGGCGGGCCGTCTTTGACGGCTCGCCGTTTTTCGCATGATATGAGAAGCACATAATCGCACTGACGGTGATCGCCGGCAGTCTGTGAGGGGGAGGAGCCGTTCGTGCCGCACTGGCTGCATCTGATGCTGGACTCGTTGCCGACGCTGTTATGGGCGGCGCTGATCTTCACCGTACCGCTGACCCTGCTGTCGTTCGCACTCGGCCTGTTCGTCGGGCTGGTTGTCGCCCTGGTGCGGCTGTTCGGGCCGAAGCCGCTGGTCGCTGTCGTCCGCTTCTATGTCTGGATCTTTCGCGGCACGCCGCTGCTGGTGCAGCTGTTCCTGATCTTCTACGGCCTCCCCTCGGTCGGCATATTGCTCGATGCATTCCCGGCGGCGCTGATCGGCTTCACCCTCAACATCGGCGCCTACAGTTCGGAAATCATCCGCGCCGTGATCGGCTCGGTGCCGAAAGGGCAGTGGGAGGCGGCCTATTCGATCGGCATGACCTGGAGCCAGGCGATGCGGCGTACCATCCTGCCGCAAGCCGGCCGCGTCGCGGTGCCGCCGCTGTCCAACACCTTCATCTCGCTGGTCAAGGATACGTCGCTGGCCGCGGCCATCACCGTGCCGGAGATGTTCCAGGCGGCGCAGCGTATCGTCGCCACCACCTATGAGCCGCTGATCCTCTATGTCGAAGCGGCGATCCTTTATCTGGCAATGAGCTCGGTCCTGTCGACCCTGCAGACGCGGCTGGAGGAACGGCTCAACCGCTATGGCGGCTTCCTGGAGGCGCGCTCATGATCGGCCTCACCGACATCGAAAAGCGCTTCGGCGACAATCTCGTGCTGAAAGGCGTGACGGTCACCATTGCCGAAGGCAGCGTCACCGCGCTGGTCGGCCCGTCCGGCGGGGGGAAAAGCACGCTGCTGCGTTGCATCAACCTTCTGGAGATCCCGACGTCGGGCACGGTGCGCATCGGCGACGAGACGCTGGAATTCCGTCCCGGCATCAAGATCCCCAGCCGGGACATTCAACGGCTGCGGCTGCAGACCGGCATGGTGTTCCAGAACTTCCAGCTGTTTCCGCATCGCACCGCCATCGAGAACGTCATGGAAGTGCTGGTGACGGTGCTGAAATGGCCGACTGCAAAGGCGCGCGAGCGGGCGCTGGCGCTGCTCGAAAAGGTCGGGATGGCGCACAAGGCCGATGCCTGGCCGGCAACGCTGTCGGGCGGCCAGCAGCAGCGCGTGGCGATTGCCCGCGCGCTAGCGCCGTCGCCCAAGGTGCTGCTCTGCGACGAACCGACCTCGGCGCTCGATCCCGAACTGGCGCAGGAAGTCGTCGACGTGCTCGGCAAGCTGGCGAGCGAAGGCACGACCATGGTGATGGCGACGCACGATCTCAGGCTCGCCTCCAAGATCGCGCAGGAGGTGGTTTTCCTCGATGCCGGCGTCGTCGTCGAGAAGGGGCCGTCCGCCGTGGTGTTCTCCAATCCGGAACGCGAACGGACGAAGCGTTTTATCGCAACGCTGAAGCAGGAGGCCGAGAAGGAAGCTTAGGCAGACGTCACCGGCAGCGTCTCAGACCAAAAACAAAAAACCCGGCACAAGGCCGGGTTTTTCATGAATTCAAATTCGAAAGCGATCAGGCAGCTTCTTCCTGTTCGGCTTCCTCATTGTCGGCCTTGGCGCCGCGCTTGGGGCCCTTGTTGAGGTTGACCTCGATCAGGCGCACGGCTTCGGTTTCCGACATGCGGTTGACCGCCGCGATCTCGCGGGCCATGCGGTCGAGTGCCGCCTCATAGAGCTGACGCTCGGAATAGGACTGCTCCGGCTGGTTGTCGGCGCGGTAGAGGTCGCGCACGACTTCCGAAATCGAGATCAGGTCGCCCGAATTGATCTTGGCATCATATTCCTGGGCGCGGCGCGACCACATGGTGCGCTTGACGCGGGCGCGGCCCTGCACAACCTTCAGCGCGCGCTCGACATAATCCTCTTCCGACAGCTTGCGCATGCCGATGGAGGTCGCCTTGGCGACCGGAACCTTCAGGCGCATCTTGTCCTTCTGGAAGTCGATGACGAACAGTTCCAGCTTGTGGCCCGCAACTTCCTGCTCGTCGATCGAGACGATCTGGCCGACGCCGTGCGCCGGATAGACGATGTACTCGCCGGTCTTGAAACCGTGACGTGCCGAGGTGGACTTCTTCTGCGGGGTGATCGTTGCCATTACGCCCTGAACTCCTTGTTGTGGTACCGGCGGCCTGCCGGTCCGAACGCGTGCGATCGGGGACACCGACCGTTTGCCGCACAACAGATGAACCCATCGGAAAAAGCCGGGACCGGCAAACCGCATACATAGCGACTGCCTGGCCCAGATCGCTCTGGTCCGATTGGGGATTTCACCTTTCAGTGATTTGGGGCGCTTGCGCCATAAATCGACGTTGTGTCACCGGCATGTTTCAGCAGATGTAGCACAAAAAGTAGGAAGAATCAAGGTTTTGCTGCAAACGCGAAGGTCGAGCGACATCGCCGCCTGTCAAGGCGGTTATTCTATGATGCGCGTTACGCAGCGTTATAACGGCCAAGTCGGCCGTAGCATCAGTCGCCTTCGCCCGGCTCGGCGGAGAAGTATTTCTCGAACTTGCCGGCCTCGCCGTCGAAGGTCTTGGCGTCTGCCGGAGGCTCCTTCTTGGCGGTGATGTTGGGCCATTTCTCGGCGTATTCGGTGTTGACCTGCAGCCATTTGTCGAGGCCCGGCTCGGTGTCGGGCTTGATCGCATCGGCCGGGCATTCCGGTTCGCACACGCCGCAGTCGATGCACTCGTCGGGATGTATGACGAGCATGTTTTCGCCTTCATAGAAACAGTCGACCGGACAGACCTCGATGCAGTCCATGTACTTGCATTTGATGCAGTTGTCGGTCACGACATAGGTCATTGGTCGGCTCCGGGACGTCCCGTTCTCGCTAGGCTTTTTTGGTGAGGTAACGCCTTTGCCTGCCGCTTGCAAGGGCGGCTGTTCCCGGCGGGGCCGGAGCGTCCGGAATGGAATTCCAGATCGCCGGCATGGCGGAGGGCGCCAACGCTTCAGTCTTCGCCGAACAGCCGGTCGGTTTGCCTGCGCTCTTTCTTGGTCGGCCGGCCGCTGCCGGCGTCGCGCAATGCGGGAATGGCATCGGCAACAGCCTCTCCTTTCGGCGCGGGTGGCGGCGACAGATCCTCATAGAGCGTGCGCGCTTCCTCGGCCGGACCGCGCCGTACGCCCGTGCCGAGCACCTTCCAGACGACGATGCGGCGCTCGAGCGTGATGGTCAAAACGTCGCCGGGTTTGATCAGATCCGATGCCTGCGCTGCTTTGTCGCTGTTAACGCGGACGCGTCCGGCGACCACCAACTTGGCCGCCAGTGAGCGCGATTTTACGGCGCGCGAGAAGAACAGCCACTTGTCGATGCGCTGACGACCCTCAGCAACCATCGCAGTGAGTTATCTCTTGTTGGAGCATGATCTTGTCCGAAAACCGGTTCCCACTTTTCGGGATCATGCTCAGAGCCTACTTCTTCAGCTGGTCGCGCAAGGCGGCTAGCTTGGCGAATGGCGAATCCGGATCGAAGCGCACCGGGCGTTCCTCGCGCGGCTTGGCCTGGAAGGCTGGCTTGCCGCCTTGCGGGCCGCCTTTGCCTTCCGGCCTGCCGCCTTTCCAGTCGGGGCGGCCTTCGCGGGGACGCTCGCCTTGCGGCTTGCCGTCGCGGCGCTGTTCGCCCTCGGCTTGCGGCTTGGGCTTGAACTTCGAGCGATCGAAGCGCGGCTTGGCAGCACCGTCGCGCTGGTCACGCCGGCCCTGATAGGCCGGCCGTTCGCCAGGTGCCGGCTGTCCGCCGGCAGCATCGGCAGGCGCATCGGTGCGGGCAGCCTGACCGTTGCGCGGGCGATTGTCCCGGCGGTTTTCGTGGCGATGACGCGGGCGCTGCTCAAAACGGCCCTGCCGCCACAACAATATCGGCTTTGGTTCTTCAGCCTCAGGGGCAGGCTCAGCGGTTCCACCCTCCCCCTCGTGGGGAGGGTCGGCGCGCAGCGCCGGGGCGGGGGCAGCGCCAGCTTCGGGGGTTGCACCTGCATCGTTCATGCGGTCTGCACTATCCGCTTCGTCAGCGCCGTCACCCCCACCCGCGTCGCTTCGCGCCGCGACCTCCCCCATCGAGGGGGAGGTAAGTGCGTCGCCGCTTTCGGCGGGAGTGACTTCAGCAGCGGCTTCCGCCACCTGTGTCCCTTCCGAGACTTCGGCAGGTGTTTCCGGTTGGGCGTCCGCGACAGCTTCCGTTGCAGCTTCGGCGACGGGCTCCGCAGCAGCCTCGGCTGCAACGTCTGCGGTAGGCGCATCCGGCTCCGGGGCGTCGACAACGGCGTCGGCATTGGTCGCGGCTTCCGCCGCCTGGGCCTGCTCGGCTTTTGCAGCCGCTTCCGCCAGCTTGGCGGCAGCCGCTTCCCGCGCGGCGTTGTCCTGCGCTTCCAGCCGCGCCTTCACCTCTGCGGGCGGCTTCGGCTCGGCGCGATAGCCGAGACCTTTCAGGATCTCTTCCATGTCGTCGGCGGTGGCGCCGAGGATCGACATCATCGGCGGCGTCACCATGAAGGACTGGCCATCATAAGCACCGTCGGGGCGCTGTCCGAGACCGGGCTTCCAGTTGGTCGCCGGGCGGATCAGGTCTGCCAGCCGTTCCAGAATGTCGATGCGCACGGCGCGGCGGCCGAGATTGCGGTAGCCGGCGAGCTTGTAGAAGGTCTTGTCGAAAGCCGGATCGATGACCACCGAAGTGCGGCCGGAGGCCAGCGCGTGGACGACGTCGCCGAAGCCGGGCTTGTCCTTGCCGTCGTTCTTCAGCGCCCACAAAAGCGTAATCAGTCCGGCGGGCGCGGGCTTGATCAGTGCCGGCACGAAGACATGGTAGGCGCCGAAGCGCACGCCGAGCCGACGCAAGGCAGCGCGCCCTTCCTGGTCGAGCGACTTCATCTCCTCGGCGATGTCGCGGCGGTTGATGAGGCCGAAATGCTCGACGAGCTGGAAGGCGATGCCGCGGCCGATGCCGGTGATCTGATCGGCGTTCTTCAAGTCGACCAGCGGCTTCAGCAGCGTTTCGATCTGGAAATTGACGAAGCGCTCGGCGCGCGCCGCGACCTTGTCGCGGGCGGGGCCGGTCAGCTGCTCGTCGGCCAGCAGCACCAGACGCGGCTTCAGCGCGTCTTCGCCGGCAACCAGCGTGCCGATCGGTGCGCCGATCCAGCGCAGCGTGCCGTCGGAGCCGAGCGCCAGGTCGCCATTGGCGCAGGCGCCAAAGCGTTCGGCACGCGCCTCGAACTCGGCGGCCAACGCTTTTTGCGCTGCCGTACGCACGGCCTTGGCGTCTTCGCCGCCGGCGCTCTGGTCGGCGGTGAAGCGGAACCCTTGCAACTCGCCGACATGATGGCCTTCGACAAGGACGGTTCCGGTAGGACTGATTTCGGCTTCAGGCATTGTATTTTCTCTAAGGCGCCGCATGAGGACGGAAGTCCTGCGGTCTACAAACCGTTTCGTCAACCGCTCATGCAGCGCATCCGACAATCTGTCTTCGATTTCGCGCGTCTTTTCCTGCCAGTGTGCCTGATCGGCCAGCCAGCCCGGTCGGTTGGACACGAATGTCCAGGTGCGGATCTGGGCAATGCGGTGCGACAGCGTGTCGATGTCGCCTTCGGTGGTGTCGGCCCTGCGCACCTGCTCGGCCATGTAGTTCTCGTCGACATGGCCGTGTTTGGCGAGGTCCGTGTAGATCGAGGCGATCAGGTCGGAGTGCTGGGCCGGCGCAATCTTGCGGTAGTCGGGGAGAGCGCAGGCTTCCCACAGCAGCGCCACGCGCTTGGCATTGGTGGCGAGCGCGCGGATGTCCTCGTCGCGGGAGAGATGTTCGAGCGCCTGCGCATCGACCGCCGGCAGCGCCCGCGTCAGGCCTTCGACCGGCGCATTGGTCTCGATCGAGCGCTTTAGTGCATCAAGGCTGGCGAAATCGAAATGCGCGGTGCGCCATTGCAGCACCTTCACTGGATCGAACTCGTGGCCTTCGATGCGCTTGACCAGTTCCTCGTCCAGGGGATCGACCTGGCCGGTGACGCCGAAAGTGCCGTCGCGCAGATGCCGGCCGGCGCGGCCGGCGATCTGGCCAAGCTCGGCCGCCGTTAGATTGCGGTACTGGTAGCCGTCGAATTTGCGGTTCTGGGCAAAGGCGACATGGTCGAGATCGAGGTTGAGACCCATGCCGATGGCATCGGTGGCAACGAGATAGTCGACGTCGCCCGCCTGGAACATTGCCACCTGGGCGTTGCGGGTGCGTGGGCTGAGCGCGCCGAGCACGACGGCAGCGCCGCCTTGCTGGCGGCGGATCAGTTCGCCGATGGCATAGACCTCGTCGGCGGAGAAGGCGACGATGGCGGTACGACGCGGCAAACGGGTCAGCTTCTTCGAGCCGGCATAGGCGAGGTGCGACAGCCTTGGCCGCGTCACCACCGAGACGCCCTTCAGCAGGCGCTGCAGAATGCCATGCATGGTGGCGGCACCGAGCAGCAGCGTTTCCTGGCGACCGCGCAGATGCAGGATGCGGTCGGTGAAAATGTGGCCGCGCTCGAGGTCGCCGGCGAGCTGGACCTCGTCGATGGCGACGAAGGCGGCGTCGGTCTCGCGCGGCATCGCCTCGACGGTACAGACCGAATATTTCGCGCCGGGCGGCTGGATCTTTTCCTCGCCGGTGATCAGCGCCACCTTGTGGGCGCCGACCTTTTCGCAGACACGGGCATAGACTTCTCGCGCCAGAAGGCGGAGCGGCAGGCCGATGATGCCGCTCTCATGCGCCACCATGCGCTCGATGGCGAGATGGGTCTTGCCGGTGTTGGTCGGTCCCAGGACGGCGGTCACGTCGCGGCCCGACAGGATCAGCGGCTCGGTGTGTTTCGGCTGGATGTTCATCGGCCCGGAAATGAGGCTTTCTGCATCGTGTTGTCGGGAGCGCGCCTCGCATGGCGCGTATGACAGGCGACACATAGGGATTTCGGGCGCGAAGCGAAAGCAGAATGTTCCGGCCGGCAGTCCTGAGGTCTCTTTGGAGGTCCGGATTCGCTCCCGATTAACAGTTGGAACGAGTCTGGAACGAATCGGCGACGAATCAGTGACTCCAGCAGGTTCAGCTTTTGTTCACGGCTACATGTGGATTTTGCGACCGGGAGTCTCACCACATGCTGAATCCATTGAACTGGCCCGATTCATGCAGGGCGAGCTTTCGCGTTAACCTTTGCCGGCGAAGCCTCGTGGCGCTCCAACAGGCTTCGGCCAAGATTATGAAATTATTGACTTTTCTTAACCGGGCTTAACCATTTGGCTGAGCTTTTCGGCCTTCGCCATTAACGTTTCGGTCAAAGCCGGAACGAATCGGCGACGAATCAGCGATGTCGGGATTTTCCCGTTATGTTCACCCCAACATGTTGTGTTATCCACAGCTTGCCAACCGAGAATTCACAGCTTGTGAAGCGGGTTTTGCACAGGGCGCCTGGAAGCCGTTAATCTTTGCGTGCCGGAACGGGGCAGCACCTCACGCATAGGCTCTCTGGAGCATGCCGGTCGACGAGGAAAAAACGGGCCGTGAATCGGCCCGTCTATCTCCAAGCCGGAATATTGGCCTCAGGCGAAGTACTGGCCGCCATTGGCGCTGATGGTCGAACCTGTGATGAAGCCGGCGTCTTCGGAAGCGAGGAAGACGACGCAGCGCGCGATCTCCTCCGGTTCGCCGAGGCGGCCGACCGGGATCTGCGGGATGATGCGTTCATTCAGAACCTTCTCGTCGATGGCCTTGACCATCTCGGTGGCGATGTAGCCGGGGCAGATGACGTTGACAGTGATGCCCGCGCGAGCGCCCTCTTGAGCGAGCGCCTTGGAGAAGCCGATGTCACCGGCCTTGGCGGCGGAATAATTGACTTGGCCGGCCTGGCCCTTCTGGCCGTTGATCGACGAGATGGTGATGACGCGGCCGAATTTGCGGTCGCGCATGCCGCCCCACAGCGGATGGGTCATGTTGAAGACGCCGGAGAGGTTGGTGTCGATGACCTCTTTCCACTGCTCGCGCGTCAGCTTGTGGAACATGGCGTCGCGGGTGATGCCGGCATTGTTGACCAGCACCGAGACCGGGCCGAGATCAGCCTCGACCTGTTTGATCCCGGCGGCGCAGGCATCGTAGTCGGCGACCGACCATCTGTAGGTCTTGATGCCGGTTTGTGCGCTGAACTTTGCCGCAGCCTCGTCATTGCCGGCATAGTTGGCGGCAACGGTATAACCGGCATTCTTCAGGCCGATCGAAATGGCGGCGCCGATGCCGCGCGATCCACCGGTGACGAGCGCTACTTTGGTCATGTATTGCATTCCTCCCTTTGGTCGGAAGAGTGAGTAGGGAGTAGCGAATAGCGAGTAGGGGTACGATGTCCCGCCGCGCTGAAGCTATTCTTCCCTATTCGCTACTCCCTATTCGCTACTCACTTCTTTTCTCAGAGCGCTTCCACGCACAGAGCGACGCCCATGCCGCCGCCGATGCAGAGCGTGGCGAGGCCCTTCTTGGCGCCGCGGCGGCGCATCTCGAAAACCAGCGTGTTGAAGACGCGGGCGCCCGAAGCGCCAATCGGATGGCCGATGGCGATGGCGCCGCCATTGACGTTGACGATCGACGTATCCCAGCCCATGCCCTTGTTGACGGCACAGGCCTGCGCGGCGAAGGCTTCATTGGCCTCGACGAGGTCGAGGTCCTTGACCGACCAACCGGCCTTCTCGAGCGCCCGCTTCGAAGCCGGGATAGGTCCGGTGCCCATGATTGCCGGATCGACGCCGGCGGTCGCCCATGACGCGATGCGCACCAGCGGAGTGATGCCGCGCCGCGATGCCTCGGCTTCTGTCATCAGCAGCGCGCCGGCGGCGCCGTCATTGATGCCCGACGCATTGGCGGCGGTCACCGTGCCGTCCTTGTCGAAGGCCGGCTTCAGCTTGGTCATGGCGTCGATGGTGGCACCGTGGCGGATGTATTCATCCTGGTCGACAATGGTGTCGCCCTTCCTGCCCTTGATGGTGAAGGCAACGATCTCGTCCTTGAACTTGCCGGCCTTCTGCGCGGCCTCGGCCTTGTTCTGCGAGGCCAGCGCGAACTGGTCCTGGTCGTCGCGGGTGATCTGGAACTGGCGGGCGACGTTCTCGGCGGTGTTGCCCATGTGATAGCCGTTGAAAGCGTCCCACAGGCCATCCTTGATCATGGTGTCGATCATCTTGTAGTCGCCCATCTTGACGCCGGCGCGCAGGTGCTCGGCGTGCGGCGACAGCGACATCGATTCCTGGCCACCGGCGATGATCATCTTGGCGTCGCCGGTGGCGATCTGCTGCATGCCGAGCGCGATGGCGCGCAGACCCGAGCCGCAAACCTGATTGAGACCCCAGGCCGTGGTCTCCTTGGGCAGGCCGGCATTGATCGACGCCTGGCGGGCCGGGTTCTGGCCCTGTGCCGCCGTCAGCACCTGACCGAGAATGACCTCGTCGACTTCGCCCGGCTCGACACCGGCGCGCGACAAAAGCTCCTTGATGACGACAGCGCCAAGCTCATGCGCCGGCGTGGCGGCGAAGGCGCCGTTGAAGGAGCCGACAGCGGTGCGTGCGGCGCTGGCAACGACGATTGAATTGGAAGCGGACATTTTTCTCTCCAGACTTCGAGGTGTCGTGTTCTTGGGTGCTTGTTGGGACTTTTCTTGCCCGTTCCACACCCCAAGTCAAACCGGAAATGGGCATGCCGGGCATGCGCCGCAAGCAGGGCACGAGCGGCCGGCATGATCGCCTGACCTTTGCTGCGCAGCATATTTAGCCCGCCATGCAGCAATAAATGATGCCGCACTGCACAAAGCGCTTGGAATTATGGAGCTTTTGCGCATATCCTTAAAAATGGCGCAATCGTTACCGGCGGCTTACTCAGGCGCGCCGGTGTCCCCGGGAGGATGCTGATGGCCGCGAAAGACGACCCGATCATTATCAAGAAATATGCCAACCGCCGTCTCTACAACACAGGCACCAGCACCTATGTGACGCTCGAGGATCTGGCCGAGATGGTCAAGAAGGGCGAAGAGTTCACGGTCCAGGATGCCAAGACCGGCGACGACATCACCCATCCGGTGCTGACGCAGATCATCTTCGAGCTGGAGAACAAGGATGGGCAGAACATGCTGCCGATCCCGTTCCTGCGCCAGCTGATCGCGTTCTATGGCGACCAGATGCAGCAGATCGTGCCGAGCTTCCTCGAACAGTCGATGATCGCCTTCTCCAAGGAGCAGGAGCGCTTCCGCGAGCAGATGAAGGGCGCGATCGGCAAGTCGCCGCTGGATGTGATGAAGATCGCCACGCCGATCAAGGCGCTGGAAGAGCAGACGCGCCGCAACATGGAAATGTTCCAGAACGCCATGCGCCTGTTCACGCCGTTCCCATCAGCCGCCGCGAATGGCGCTGCCGCGGCTGCGCCCGAGCCGGCGCGCAAGGAAGCGCCGGAAAAGGGCGGCGACGACCTTCAGGAGTTGAAGGAACAGATTGCCGCCATGCAGCGTAAGCTCGACACCATGTCGTAAGATGGGCGTGGCATGGCCTGACCAGATCTACCGGTCGGGCCTTGCCTTCACGGGTCGATTTTCAGCTGCCACGCTTCCCAGATCTCGTCGGGCTGCCCGCCGAGTGCGTGGTAAAAAGCCTTCGCCGGCAGGTTGGATTTCAGCACCGTCCACTTGATGGCCGATGCACCAATGCCTGTGGCGTATTGGCGAAGCCGTTCCACAAGCGCATGGCCGACCGCCATGCCGCGGGCCGCCTCGGCGACATAGAGTTCCTTCAGCCAGACAACCGGCTTCAGGTCGTAAGTCCACGGGATGAGGTAGTGGACGGCGATGCCGACGATCACGCCCTCTCGCTCCGCCACCAACACGCCGAACCGGGGCGATGGCCCCAGCCCATGCGTGATCAGGTCAGCCTCGGTGACGCGCAACCTGTCGTCATAGCCCTCGAAAACGGCCAGCGCCCGCATAAGTGCGAGCACCGCGCCAACATCCTGCCGTCCGAACGGACGGACCGAAATCGCCGCCATCTGCATGCTTTCCATTGTCTTCAAGGTCGACCATATCGCGTGCACGCTCCCGCGCCAGCCTGGTGCTGAACCAAGGGTCATGCGTGCAAGACGCCTGGCTCCTTGCCCGAGGCGAAAGGGAGTTCCTCGTCCTGCCAGCCGGTTATGCCGCCGATCATGATCTTCACGGGACGGCTGAGGCTGGCCAGCTTGAAGGCCGCCTGATCCGCGCCATTGCAATGCGGTCCCGCGCAATAGACGACGAACAGCGTCTGCGCCGGCCACTGCGCCATCCGCTCGGCCGATATCTCGCGGTGCGGCAGATGCAGGGCGCCTGGTACATGGCGGCGCACATAGGCTTCCGGCGAACCGACCACATGCAGAAGGACAAAGTCCGGCTTGCCGGCGCGCAATGCCGCGGCGACGTCGGAACAGTCGGTCTCGACGGAAAGCCGGCGCAGGAAATGGTCGCGGGCGATTTCCGGCGATGCCGCGGGAATGTCTGTCACGTAGCTCATCTGGTATCTCCGTTGCTGATGCGACGGAGAGATAAAGCACCCAGGCTGGCGATTGCAGCTGGCAGCTTTGCCATATATCGTCAAGATCATGCCAAATGCGTCCTCTGCCAATCCGCGCCCTGCCAGCCCTCTCGTCGTTGCCATTGCCTATGACGGCTTGTGCACGTTCGAGTTCGGCGTGGCGGTTGAGATCTTCGCCTTGCCCAGGCCGGAAATGGGCAAGGATTGGTACCGTTTTGCCGTCGCCGGGATCGACGCCGGCGAAATGCGCGCGCTGGGTGGCGTGCGCATCGTTGCCGATGGCGGGGTCGATCTGATCGGCGAGGCCGGCACGGTGATCGTGCCTGGATGGCGCGGATCGGAGGCGCCGGTGCCGCCGTCGCTGATCGAGGCGCTTCGAAAGGCACACGACCGCGGCGCCCGCATTCTGTCGATCTGTTCGGGCGTGTTCGTGCTTGCCGCCGCGGGCCTGCTTGCCGGCAAAAGGGCAACCACGCATTGGCGCTACAGCGAGAAGCTCAGGCAATTATACCCCGACATCACCGTGGTTCCCGACGTGTTGTACATTGACGAAGGAAACGTCCTGACATCGGCCGGCAGTGCCGCGGGCATCGACCTTTGCCTGCACCTGGTCCGGCGCGACTTCGGCACCAAGGCCGCAAACATGGTCGCGCGCCGTCTGGTCGTGCCGCCGCACCGCGACGGCGGCCAGGCGCAGTATGTCGAGAGTTCCGTTCCCGAGCCGCACGAGCGCAGCCGGCTTGGACCGCTGATCGACAGAATGCGCGCCAATATCTCCGCCGACTATCCGGTCGCAACCCTGGCCGAGCTTGCCGGGATGAGCGAGCGGACATTTCTGCGCCGGTTCGCCGCCGCAACCGGCGTCACGCCGGCGCGGTGGCTGCTGTCGGAGCGGCTTTCGCGGGCGCGCACGCTGCTGGAGGATACCGCCATGCCGATCGAGCGGATTGCCGAGACCGTCGGCTTTGGYGCGGCAGGCACGCTGCGGCACCACTTTCGTCAGCAGTTTTCCACGACGCCAGTCGCCTACCGTGCGCGGTTCGGGACCAATGCCAGGTCGGCCTGACGCAGATCAAACCACGAGGCAATGCGCAGTCAGGTTAGTGACCCGACATAGCGGCCACGCGGCCTGATGATGCTGCCGCTGGTTATCTGTTCGACCATATGCGCGGCCCAGCCGACGCTGCGTCCAAGCGCAAACAGTTGGAATGGTGCATCGCGCGGCAAGCCAAGGCCGCGCGTTAGTGCGGCCAGGGCAAAGTCGATGTTCGGGTGTGCGCCGGTCGCGGCAATGGCGGCTTTTTGCAGCTGTTGCAGCGTCTCGTCGACAGGGATGGCTGCCAGAAGTGCGGTGGCTCGCGGGTCGCCCTCGGGATAGAGCGGATGGCCGAATGCCGGCAATGGCCGGTCGTGACCAAGCCAGCGCCGTATCGCCGCATCGGCGCCGTGTCCCGCCGCATCCTCGGCCAGCTGCATCACCGCTTCGCCGGCGCCGCCGTGGCGCGGGCCGGACAGGGTTGCCAGGCCTGCCAGCAGGCATGCGGCCGGCGAGGCTCCGGTCGAGGCGGCGACGCGGGTGGCGAAGGTCGATGCGTTGAGTTCATGATCGGCAAGCAGGACAAGGGCACGGCGGATCGCTTCCGTTCCCGTCGCATTCACCGACCAGCCTCGCGCCAGCCGCTGATGGACAGGTTCTGCACCTGCTGTGGCACCGAGCGACAGCGCGAGCGCACCGACCGCATGTGCTGCATCCACGCACAGCGAAGCGGTGCTGCGCCCAAGCGAAGGTCGCCCCTGGCCGGCAAGTGCTGCCAATTGGGTGAAGGCCGAGGCTCGGCCAAGTTGAGTAGAGGCGTCGTGCGAGCGTGCCTTGAAAAGCACCGGTTCAGGCAAAGCCCAGAGCAAAGCGGCGGTTTCTTCCAGCGTAGCCGTCTCGGAGAGCACAGCGGCGTCTTGCCCCCGATAGATAAGTCGACCGTGCAGGACCGTTGAGATCGCGGTGACGATCGACGGCTCGCCCCAGGCAATCGCGCTCTCAGCGATGGCCGAGGGGCTGCGGCCGCGCGCGCGGCGGGTTGCCAGTGCCGCGATGTCGTCGGCGCGGTATTGGCTGCGGCGCGGGTCGGTCTGATCCGGCCGCATGCCGATGCGGCCGCGGCTGACATAGGCGTAGAGCGTTTGCGGCCGGACCTTGAGCGTTTCCAGCGCCTCTTCCCGCGACAGCCATTCGGACATTTTCGAGCCTGATATTGATTATATTGATCAAGATTGATGAAGCTGCGGATCAATCCTTATCTGTTGCGCAGAAAGGCTGCAAGGAGATGAGACATGGCAAACGGGCTCGATGATGTGGTGGCGGCGGAGACGGTGCTCTCCGATGTCGATGGCCTTGGCGGCCGCCTGACGATCCGCGGTCATTCTCTGCCGGAACTGGCAGGCCGATGGAGTTTCCCGCAAGTGGTTCGCTTGTTGCTCGACGGCTTCTTCGACGACCTCCCCGACGATGTCGAACTCGCGGCGCGACTGGGCAAGGCTCGCGTCGAGGTGTTCGAGTGGTTTTCGCCTTCGTTGCCGCTGCTGGCGCCGCTTGATGTCTACAGCGCCATGCGCGCCGGCATGGCGCTGCTGCCGGACGGCGAGACCCTGGCTGATGCATTGCGGCTGATCGCGGCGCCTGCCGTGCTGACGCCGGCTCTGCTGCGCCTGGCGCGCGGCGAGCAGCCGATCGCGCCCGACGCCAAAGCCGATCATGCCGCCGACATGTTGCGAATGCTGAAGGGAGCGGCCCCGTCGCCAGCGCTGGCCAAGGCGCTCGACACCTATCTGGTAACTGTCTGCGACCACGGCCTCAACGCCTCGACCTTCGCCACCCGCGTCGTCGCTTCGACATTGGCGGGGCTGACATCATCGGTGCTGGCCGGGCTCGGTGCGCTCAAGGGACCGTTGCATGGCGGCGCGCCCGGCCCGGTGATCGAGATGCTGGATGCAATCCAGGCGCATGGCGATGCCGCTGGCTGGCTGCGCGACGAGGTTGCGCATGGCGAACGCATCATGGGCTTCGGCCATCGCATCTACCGCGTGCGCGATCCGCGCGCCGATGTGCTGAAGGCGGTGGTGCGGCAGCTGGGCGGCGAGGGCAAGACCGGCCGCCGGCTGGCCTTCGCCGAGAAGGTCGAGCAGACGGCGCTCGAGGTGCTGCGGATCGCCAAGCCGCAGCGCTCGTTGCAGACCAATGTCGAATTCTACACCGCGCTCGTGCTGGAAGCGGCGGGCTTTCCGCCGAAGGCCTTCAGCAATGTCTTCGCCGCCGGACGCGTTGCCGGCTGGATCGCGCATGCACGTGAACAGCAGGCGACCGGACGGCTGATCCGGCCGCAGTCGCGCTATGTCGGCCCGGTGCCGAAGCTTGTTGCCTAAGGCTCCAAACCTGTTTCGAACGAACATGGCCTCTCCGCCGCGAGGTGAAGAGGCTTTTCTTCATGACCGAAATTTCATGTGATCACGCGACCGTGTTCGTGTTCTTGCCTTGGTCAGGACTTATATGCTGCACTGCAACATAAGTCCGCCGCAGTCGAACCAGCCCGATTCCCGGGCGGGGTGAGGCAGCAGCGCCCAAACCGATACAGGAACGCCATGACGAAAAACGGCAAGGCGGAGGAAACCAAGAAGATCAACATCGCGCTGCAGGGCGGCGGCTCGCACGGGGCTTTTTCCTGGGGCGTGCTCGACCGGCTGCTGGAGGATGGCAGGCTGGAGATCGCGGCGGTGTCCGGCACCAGCGCCGGCGCCATGAATGCGGTGGCGCTGGCCGATGGCTTTGTGCGCCGCGGCGTTGAAGGCGCACGCAAGAAGCTCGACGAGTTCTGGCGCGCTGTGGCGGCGAAGGGCCGCTTCAGCCCGGTGCAGCGTATGCCGTGGGATGTCGCCTGGGGCAATTGGTCGATCGAAAACACGCCCGGCTACTTCTTCTTCGACACCATGTCGCGGGTGTTTTCTCCCTATGTCGCCAATCCGCTCGGGCTCAATCCGCTGCGCGATGTGGTCGAGCAGGAGATCGATTTCGCCAATGTGCACGCCTGCAAGTCGATGGAGCTGTTCATCTCGGCCACCAATGTCGAGACCGGACAGTTGCGCGTCTTTTCCGACGGCGAGATCGATCTCGACACGGTGATGGCCTCGGCCTGCCTGCCGCAATTGTTTCGCGCTGTCGAGATCAAGGGCGTGCCTTACTGGGATGGCGGCTATGGCGGCAATCCGGCGCTTTATCCGTTCTTCAAGACGGCGGCGACCGAGGATGTGCTGTTGGTGCAGATCAATCCGGTGGTGCGCGAAGGCACGCCGAGAAGCGCCAACGAGATCCAGAACCGTATCGACGAGATCACCTTCAATGCCGGGCTGCTGAACGAATTCCGCTCGATCGCCTTCGTCAAGGAGCTGATCGCCGCCGGCCGCCTGCCGCGTGGCGAGTACCGCGACATCCGTATGCACCGCATCGATGCCGACGAGGCGTTCAAGGATCTGTCGGCGTCGTCGAAGGTCAACGCCGAATGGGCGTTCCTGACCTATCTGCGCGACCTCGGCCGCACGGCGGCGAGCGACTGGCTGGAGGAGAATTACGACGCCGTCGGCAAGCGCCCGACGCTCGATCTCTCCGGCGAGCTCGACGACGGCTTCAAGCCGATGCGCGGCCCGGCGCCTGGCCGGCGGGTGAAGGAATTTCTCGCCGCGCGCAAGAAGCCGGAGGCGGAGCGCCGGCGGGCGTGAGCCTTATCCGCAGACGACGCGCTATCGCAGACCCTGGGCAATCTTCCTTGCGGCCGGCCGCCGCCGCAGCGCCAGCATGGCGCTGACGCCAAACAGTGGGCCGGGCGCGAGGACCAGAAAGCTCCAGCGCCAGCCAAACACCTCCGCTGCCAATGAGGTCAGGTGGATCGAGACGAAGGTGAGCGCGATGCCGACGCTCAACTGCAGGGAAAGCGCCGTGCCGACATAGCGCGGGTCACTCAATTCGGTGGTCATGGCAGAAAACTGGGCGGAATCGGCGATGACGGTCATGCCCCAGAGAACGGCGATGGCGATGAACAGCCAAAGCGGCCCGTCGAAGGTGAGGCCGATCGTCAGGGCGCAAAGCCCCGAAAGCGTCATCATCATTGCTGCGGTTGCCGTGCGGCCGATGCGGTCGGCGACAATCCCGCCCAAGATCGAGCCGATTCCGCCCGACGCCACGACAAGGAAGGCAAGCAAGGACGCCGTTCTCGGGCCATCGACGCCGAGGCCGGGGCTTCCCGCCCTGATATAGGCCAGCATCCAGCCCCACATGGCGTAGAGCTCCCACATGTGTCCGAGATAGCCGAGATTGGCGAGAGCCAGCGGGCGGTTCTGCAGGACCGCCCGGATATGGCGGCGGTCGAAGGTCGATTTGGCGAAGGGATAAGGGCCTTCACTGCCAAGACTCAGGATCAGGATTGCGCCGGCCAATGCAGCGAGCGACGTCGCGACGATGACATCCTGCCAGGCGACATCGGCTGCAAGCGCGGACAGCAGATGCGGAAACGCCGATCCGAGCGTCAGCGCCGCGAGCAAGGCACCCAGTGCCACGCCGCGCCTGCGGCGGAACCAGGTCGAAACCAGTTTGAGTGCCGGTGGATAGACGCCTGCCAGGGCAACGCCGGTAGCGAATCGGGCAAGCAGCAGCAAGCCGACGGACGGGGCGACCAGCAGGCAGAGATTGGCAATGGCGGTGATCAGGGCACTGATGCCGATCACCTTGCGAAGCGAGACGATGTCTAGCAGGCCGGCAACGCTGGAGGCGAGCGCGCCAACCGCAAAGCCGACCTGCACGGCGCCTGTGATCCAGGCGCCTTGCGCCGGCGACAAGCTCCAGACTTGCGTCAGCTGCGGTGCGATTGCGGTTGCCGAAAACCAGGCAGTCATGGGCAGGAAGGCGCTGGCGCAGATCATCGCCAGCATCGACCAGCGCCGGCCGGCGCCAACGCCGGCCGAGTTAGTGGCTGCCATGGGTTCCATCGGGCAGGCTCAGGCGGCGACGGCGTTTTGCAGCCGTGTCAGCAACGGAAGCAGACCGGCCGGGTCGGGCCGGATCGTGTAGTCCGGGCTCACCTCCGCATAGACGATGATGCCGTCGCGTCTGATCACGAACCGCGCCGGCATCGGCAATGTCCATGACGGGTCTTCGTTGACGGCAGGCAGATCGACGCCGAAGCTCTTGTAAAGCGCGATCAGGTCGTCGGGCAGGCGGAAGCGCAGGCCAAAAGCGCTGGCGACTTCGCCGTTCGGATCGCTCAACATCGGGAACGTGACCTGCTTGTCGCGCTTGGCCTTGCGACCGTTCGCCGGCGATTGCGGGGAGATGGAGACCAGCTGCGCGCCGGTGGCGTTGATTGCCGGCCAGGTCTCCTGCAGTGCGCCAAGTTCGATGTTGCAATAGGGGCACCAGACACCGCGGTAAAAGCTGAGCACCAGCGGGCCGCGCGCCAGCAGGTCGGCCGACGAAACGAGGCCACCGTCAGCCTCCATCAATGTGAAGGCCGGGGCGACCGCACCGACCCCCAGGGCGCGGTCGGCCTGACCGGAAGCGATGAGTTCGCCGGTGGCGCGGTGCATGATCTCGACCGCCTGTCTGGGCGCCTTCTTGTTCTCAAAGTCGGCCTTGAAGGCATCAAGCTTGTCTTGCAGCGACATGGGATTACTCCGAAGATTTTTCACCGCTCTCGCAGCGGCGCAAACGTCCTCGCCTATTTTCCAAAACAGGGGTAGCCTGCGGAAAAGGATAGCAATCATTCGGAAAGTGGATGGCTGACCGACTCCAGGAACTGGAAGTGTTCGTGCGGGTGGCGGAGCGCGGCAACCTTTCGCAGGTCGCCCGCGAAATCGGCCTGTCGCAGCCTTCGGTATCGCGGATCCTGAACGATCTGGAGGCGCGCATCGGCGCCCGCCTCCTCGTCCGCACCAGCCGGAAGGTCGGGCTGACCGAGGCGGGGCATGGTTACCTCGAGCAGGTCCGGCCGCTGCTCGCCGAGCTTGGGGCGGCGGCCGACACCGCCGCCGGCAATGAAGAGTTGCGCGGGCTGCTGCGCGTCGAGTTGTCGGTCACTTTCGCCGTGCGCGCACTCATTCCGCAGCTGCCCAGCCTTCTTGCCGAGCATCCCAACCTCTCCGTCGAACTGATGATGGACGATCGAAGGCGCAGCCTTGTCGAGGAAGGCGCCGATGTCGCGGTCAGGCTGGGTCTGCTCGATAGTTCCAGCCTGATGGCACGCAAGGTCGGGCAGACGCCGAGACTGCTGGTGGCCTCACCGGACTACATCGCCCGGCATGGCTTGCCGCACAGCCCCGGCGATCTTGTTCAGCACGAGGTCATCTTCGGCCCTTCCGACAGCACCGGCGCGACCTTTCAGGAGCTGATCGGCCCGGAGGCCAGCTTTACCCTGCCGGAAAGCCCGCGCATCCGGGTCTCGAGCTCGGCCGGCGTCACCGCCTGCGTGCTGGCCGGACTTGGCGTGGCATTCGGTTCGGGCTGGATGTTCAACGCCGAACTTGCGGATGGTCGCCTTTGCCGGTTGCTGCCGGAGTTTTCGCTGCCGACCATCCCCATCCGCGTCCTGTTCCCGGCCGGGCGCCAGCCAAGCAAGCGGGCAAGAGGGTTTGCCGATTGGCTAAGCAGATTGCTCAGCTCGTCATGAGCATCTTTTCATCGTTTGGACGTTCGGTCACGCTTGAAGGGCGAGGTCGATCACCTTGACCAGCGCAGCCGCGGCCTTGCGCTGGTCGTCCGCATCGCTGATGCGCGCCTTCATGCCTTCCAGCCCGTCAAGCAGCATGTCGGCGAGCAGGCGCGCCGACAGGCCCTTGGCCGCCAGGTCGGCGCCGTTACGCCCGGCCTCTTTCTCGATCGCCGCAGCGATATGTCCGCCAAGGCCGTCGCGCCAGCAGACGACGAGATCGGCAAGGCTCGACTTCATGTCGAGCAGTTCGGCGCCGTGCGGCGATGAGATGACGCCGCGCATCATCGAGATCAGCGCCTCGTCGATGGCCCGGGTCATGCGCTCCGTGAAGGCGCCATCGCCGGCCAGCGCCACCTTTGCCGCCTCGACCGAGCGCGACAGGAGCATCATGGCTATGGCGCGAAAAATGTCGGTCTTGTTCTTGAACAGCAGATAGAGCGCCGGCCGCGACATGTCGGCGGCGCGCGCAATATCGTCCATCGTGGTGCGCGAAAAACCATAGGCCAGAAACACCTTCATCGCACCGTCCAGAATGCGGATGCGCCTCGGGTCTGTGGTGGTGATGTCTTCGATCTGATTCACGGCTGCGACACTATCTGCGGAACCTCTATTGAAAAAATTACGAAATTTGTCAACTTGTATGAAGCGGGATGGCGTACCATTCCGCTTCAGGCTGTGGATGACAACGAAGGGTATCCCCATGCGCCTCACCGTAGACGGTCAGTCGTTCGACATCGATGCCGATCCCGAAATGCCGCTGCTATGGGCGCTACGCGATCTCATCGGCAAGACCGGGCCGAAGTTCGGTTGCGGCATCGCCGCCTGCGGCGCGTGCACGGTGCATGTCGATGGCCAGGCTGTCCGCTCCTGCTCGTTGCCCGTCGGCCAGGCCACGGGCGCCATCACCACGATCGAAGGCATCGGTGCGCCCGGCAAACTGCATCCGGTGCAGCAGGCCTGGCTGGAAGAGCAGGTCGCTCAATGCGGCTACTGCCAGGCCGGCCAGATCATGAGCGCGGTGGCGTTGCTCGACGAGGTCGCCGATCCGACGGATGCCGACATCGACAATGCCATGGGCGGCAATCTCTGCCGCTGCGGCACCTATCCGAAGATCCGCGCCGCCATCAAGAAGGCGGCCGTCCTCAAGACGGCGGGGCTCTGATCATGGTCAGCGTCGCAAAGATCGCACGCCGCACTTTCCTCATCGGCGCGGCCGCCATCGCTGGTGGCGTCGCCGTCGGCTATTACTATTACCGCAAGCCGTACCCTAATCCGCTGGAAGGCGATCTCGCCGCCGGTGAGGCGACTTTCAATCCCTATGTGAAAATCGGCGCCGACAACACCATTACCATCGTCGCGCCGCGCGCCGAGATGGGGCAAGGCATCTCTACGACGCTTGCCGTCATGGTCGCCGAAGAGCTCGACGTGAGCCTCGACCAGGTCAAGGTAGAACACGGCCCGGCCTCCTACGCTTATTACAACGCGGCGATGCTGGAAGAGGGTGGCCCGTTTGCCTTCTTCGACGAGAGCACGACTGCGGAGGCTGTGCGTTCAGGCCTGGGTGTGGTCGGCAAGTTCCTCGCTTTGCAAGGCACCGGCGGCTCGGCCTCGACGCGCGACGGTTTCAACAAGATGCGGCAGGCTGGCGCTGCCGCGCGGCAGATGCTGATTGCGGCGGCGGCGCAGAAGCTTGGTATAGAAGCTGCCGATCTTGAAACCGCCAACGGTTCGATCCTACACAAGGCCTCAGGCAAGTCGCTGACCTATGGCGAAGTGGCGGCAAACGCTGCCGCGATGGCTCCGCCGGCGGAAGTCCGGCTCAAGGACAAAGCCGATTGGAAACTGCTGGGCAAGCCGCAAAAGCGGATCGACATGCTTGCCAAGGTCACCGGCGCGCCGATCTTCGGCATCGACGTCAGGTTGCCGGACATGCTCTACGGCACGGTGAAGATGAGCCCACGCTTCTGGTCCAGGCCGGTCGGCACGGACCTTGCCAAGGCGGAAAAGATGCCCGGCGTGATCAAAGTCGTGCCGCTCGAAACGAACTATGGCCACGGCTTCGGCATCATCGCCGAAAACACCTGGGCGGCGTTCAAGGCGGCGGAAGCGATCGAGACCCAATGGGCCGAGCCGGAATATCCGCCGGACAGTGCAGCGATTGCCGGGGTGCTGAAGCAGGCGCTTGGCGCCGAGGGTTCGGCGATGCGCAACGATGGCGATGCCGCCAAGGCCTTTGCCGACGCGCCGCGTGAAAAAATCATCGAAGCCGACTATGCCGTGCCCTATCTGGCGCATGCGACGATGGAGCCGATGAATGCGACGGCGCGGCTGAAGGACGGCGTGCTCGACATCTGGTGCGGCAACCAGGCGCCAACCCTGGTGCGCCAGCTCTGCGCCAACGTCCTCGGCATCGAACAGGACAGGGTGACGGTTCACACCACCTTCATGGGCGGCGGCTTCGGCCGCCGTGTCGAGATGGATTATGCGCTGTGTGCTGCGCTCATGGCGAAGGAGACGGGCGGGCGTCCTGTCAAGGTGACATGGACGCGCGAAGAGGACATGCGCCACGACGCCTATCGACCAGCGGCCGTCGGCAAATTCCGGGCGCGGCTAGGAGACGACGGCCTGCCGGTCGCCGTTGACATGACGATCGCCTCGCCATCGGTGATCGCCGGCACCTTGCGCCGGCTGTTTCCCTCGATATCGCCGCTCGGGCCTGACAAGACCATCGTCGACGGCGCCTACGACCAGCCCTACACCATCCCGAATTACCGGGTGAGCGCCATTGCCGCCCCAGTCACCATCCCGGTCGGCTCATGGCGCTCGGTTGGCAGTTCGATCAACGGCTTCTTCCACGAAGGATTTCTGGACGAAATCGCGGTGGCCGGAAAGACCGACCCGGTCGAGTTGCGCAAGACATTGATGGCCGCCTATCCGGCGGCGGTTACGGTGGTTGAGAAGGTCGCCGCGATGGCGAACTGGGGTGAAGCACTGCCGGCCGGCAAGGCCAAAGGCATGGCGTTTTCGCTGTCGTTCGGCAGTTGGGTCGGCGAGATCGTCCAGGTTGCCGACACGCCCGCCGGCATCCGCATCGAGAAGGTGTGGATCGCTGCCGATGTCGGCACCGCGCTCGACCCAGGCATCATCGAGGCGCAGCTGATCTCCGCGGCCATTTATGGCCTGTCTGCGGCGATGGGGCAGGAAATCACCTTCGCCGATGGCATGGTCGAACAGTCGAATTTTCACGACTTCGATGCCATGCGCATCTTTCAGTGCCCGGCCTTCGAAGTCGCGATATTGGAGAATTTCCACAAGATGGGCGGTGTCGGCGAGATTGGCACGCCGCCCGCGGCTCCCGCACTTGCCAATGCCATCTTCGCGCTCACCGGCAAGCGCATCCGGACGCTGCCGCTGTCGAAGGCGGTGGCCTTCGCATGACAAAGTTCCTCATCATGCTGACGTCTCTTGCCATCATGTTTTCGGCGGCGCCCTTCGCAACCGCACAAGAAGGGCAGGCACCGGCGCCGGTGGCAGTCGACGCCGCAAGGGGCCTGCCCGAATGGGATAAAATCTACGCCGTGTTCTCGCACCCGCGCTGCGCTGACTGCCATGTTGCCGACGACCGGCCGCGCTGGTCCGGCGCTCACTATGGCGGGACGCGCGTCCATGCCTTCAACGTCCAGCGCGGCGCCGACGGCTCCGGTTTCGGCAATCCGGGCCTGCGCTGCACGACATGTCATTTCGCAAGCAATTCCAGTGCATTGCACGGGCCGCCCGGGGCTGAGAACTGGCGTCTGGCGCCGGCCGAGATGGTCTGGTTTGGCAAATCCTCGGCGGAAATCTGCGCCCAGATCAAGGATCGCAGCCGCAATGGCGACCGCAGTCTGGAGGATGTTGCGCTGCATGTGCGCGACGACAAACTGGTCGCCTGGGGCTGGGCTCCGGGTGCCGATCGTGAGCCGGCGCCCGGCTCGGCCGAAGCGACCTATCAGGCAATCGAGAACTGGATGGCGGCAGGTGCGCCTTGTCCCGTGACGCAATGATGGCGCAACTTTTGTGGCTATATTGCGCTGCAACTTTGATGTAGAACCACGCTTCGCCGTTCACGGCAAATTGAACACGGCCTAGCGCGCACCCATATCGGCGACGCGCCCGAGTTGAAAGACGCGGAAGCTCCTACAGACGGTTTGGCCGAACCCCGCAGTGGAAAAACAATGATGCCGAAAATCAGGTTTCACAAGCTTGCCGCTATTGTTGTGCTCATCGGTTTCGCCGCCTGGATGGGAACAGGTGCGTTCTCGTCTGTTGGCAGCGCCGCTGTCGAAGGCGCGGCCAAGACCAACGATCAGGCCAAGACGGGCGATCAGGCCAAGACGGGCGATCAGGCCAAGACGGGCGATCAGGCCAAGGCGCCGGAAGCAGCCAAGCCCGCCGCTGGGGCAGAGCCGAAGGCGCCGCTGCGCACCGTTGCGGTGATCACGCCGCCGCGCAAGACCTATGCCCGCGCCATCCGCATTTCCGGGCTGACCGAGGCCGACAAACGGGCGGTGCTGGGGGCGCGCGTCGCCGGTGTCATCGACAAGCTGCCGGTCAAGCAGGGCGATCACGTTAAGACCGGCGATCTGGTACTGATGCTGGCGGCGGAAGAAAAGATCTCGATGGTCGACAACGCCAAGCAGCTTGTCGTGCAGCGCCAGGCTGAACTCGATGCGTCGCTGCGGCTGATGAAATCAGGCAATTTGCCCAAGCTGCAGCTCGACACAGCGCGCTCGAACCTGACCTCCGCGCAGTCACTGCTGGAAACGGCACAGGCCTTACTCGAGCGCAATGAGGTGAGGGCGCCTTTCGACGGCGTAATCGACCGCGTGCCGGTGGAACTTGGCAGTTCCATAATGGAGGGCGGCGAGGTGGCAACCATCCTCAAGCTTGACCCAGTGATTGCGCGCGGCGAAGTCAGCGAACGCGACCTTGGCTATCTCAAGCTCGGCGACAAGGCCACTGTCCGGCTGGTCAGTGGCCAGACCGTCGAAGGCACCGTGCGCTACATCAGCCGCGACGCCTCGTCGGCAACCCGGACCTTCCGCGTCGAAATTGCCGTCCCCAATGCCGACGGCTCGGTGCCTGCCGGCATGACAGCCGAGATTTCGCTCAGCGCGCAGCCGACCGACGCCGTCATGTTGCCGCGTTCGGTGGTGACGCTGGGTGACAAGGGCGATCTCGGCATCCGCGCCGTCGACAAGGACAACAAGGTGGTGTTCTTCCCGATCGACCTTGTCGACGATTCACCGAGAGGTCTCGTGCTCGGCGGTATTCCCGCCGATGCCCGCGTCATCGTCGCCGGCCAGGAACTGGTCAAGGAAGGCGACGTCGTCAAGCCGGTCGAGGCCGATCAGGCGACTATCCAGAAACTGTTGGGCGAAGCGACAACGCAGTAGCGCCGGGATGGCCCCGGGCGGGGACAACCGGCTGCAATGCGGCTCCTGAAATCTTGAGAACAGGCGTTTGCCATGGATATCGTCAAACTCGCGATCAACAATGCCCGGCTGACCATTTCGGTCCTGGTGTTCCTGCTGCTGGCGGGCTGGGTCGCCTATGAGTCGACGCCGAAGGAAGCGGAACCCGACGTTCCGATTCCGATGATGTATGTCAGCCTGATCTATCAAGGCATTTCGCCTGAGGATTCCGAGCGCCTTCTGCTGCGGCCGATGGAAAGCAAGCTGAAGAGCCTGAAGGGCCTCAAGGAAATGCGCTCGGCCGCCTTCCAGGGCGGCGGCTATGTGCTGGTCGAGTTCCAGCCGCAGACCAATCTGGCGACCGCGCTGCAGGATACGCGCTCCAAGGTGCAGGACGGCAAGGCAGACCTGCCGCAGGCGGCCGAAGAGCCTGTCGTCACCGAAGTCAACATTTCCGAATTCCCGGTGCTGGTGGTGACGCTGTCGGGCGAGCTGCCCGAGCGCGTGCTGACCGCTGCGGCGCGCGAATTGCGCGACCGCATCGAAGAAGTGCCCGGCGTTCTCGAAGGCTCGCTGCAGGGGTCGCGCGACGACCTCGTCGAAGTCGTCATCGACCCGATGAAGCTGTCGTCCTACGGGCTGCAGCTTGACCAGCTGATCGGCGCGGTCGGCGCCTCCAACAGCCTGGTCGCCGCCGGCAACATCGAGGGTTCGGAAGGCAAATACGCGGTCAAGGTGCCGTCGCTGATCGAGACGCCCGAGGATGTGGCATCCCTGCCGGTGGTCGCCGGACCCAATGCCGTTGTCCAGGCCAAGGACATCGCCACGGTGCGTTCGACCTTCGCCGATGCCGAGACGATCACCCGCCTCAACGGCAAGCCGGCCATCGCCATCGAAGTCAAGAAGCGCATCGGTGCCAATCTGATCGACACGCTGGCCAAGGTGCGGGAAGTATCCGACGCCTACGTCAAGACCATGCCGGAAGGCATGAACATCACCTACACGCAGGACAAATCGGTCTTCGTCAACCAGTTGCTGGGCGACCTGCAGAACCACGTGATGATTGCCGTCATCCTGGTGTTCATCGTCATCCTCTATGCGTTGTCGGGCCGTGCTTCGCTGCTGATCGGACTTGCCATTCCGTCATCCTTCCTGATCGGCATCCTGTTGCTGGCGATGATGGGCTACACGATCAACATGATCGTGCTGTTCAGCCTCATCCTGGCGGTCGGCATGCTGGTCGACGACGCCATCATCGTCACCGAATTCGCCGAACGGCGCATGGGCGAAGGCATGCCGAAGGCGGAAGCCTTCACGCTTGCCGCCAAGCGCATGGCCGGTCCGGTCATCGCCGCGACGATGACCCGTATCGCGGCGTTCTCGCCGCTGCTGTTCTGGCCCGGCATTATCGGCGACTTCATGAAGTACATGCCGATCACGCTGATCGTCACGCTGTCGGCCTCGATGCTCTATGCGCTGGTGTTCGCGCCGACGCTGGGCGCGATCTTCGCCAAGGCGCCGGAGCATCACGAGGACGACAACCGCGACGGCTGGTACATGGCGCTGGTCAAGCAGGCGGTGCGCTTCCCCATCACAGTGCTGGTGCTCACCACCGTGCTTTTGACCGGCGTCGGCTTCGCCTATTCGAAGTATGGCGCCGGCGTCGAGTTCTTCCCGAGCGTCGAGCCCGATTACGGCCTGCTCTATGTGCACGCCCGCGGCAATCTCTCGCTGGCCGAAATGGATACGGCAACCAAGATCGCCGAAAACCGGCTGCTCGGCTGGCCCGGCGTCAAATCGGTCTACACCCGCGTCGGCAAGACGCAAGGCGGCGGCCAGGATGTGCCGGAAGATGTCGTCGGCGTCATCCAGTATGAATTCATCGACTGGCGCGAGCGCAAATCGGCGAACCAGATTCTTGACCAATTGCGCGCCGTCATGGCCGGCATTCCCGGCGTCGATGTCGAGGTGCGCGTGCCGGAAGCCGGTCCGCCCACCGGCAAGGCGATCCAGCTCCGGCTTTCGGCCATCGATCCCAAGGGGCTCGACGACCAGGCCCGCGCCGTTGCGGCGCGCATTGCCAAGGTGCCAGGCGTCATCGACATTTCCGACGGTCTGCCGCCGCCCGGCGTCGACTGGGCGCTCGAGGTCGACCGCGCCAAGGCCGCGCAATACGGCATCAGCCCGACTTCGGTAGGCACGGTGGTGCAATTGGTGACCAACGGCTTGAAGCTGTCGGAATACCGGCCGGCCGGCGCCGACGATGCCGTCGACATCAGGCTGCGCCTGCCCGAGGACCGGCGCACGCTGTCGACGCTCGACGAGCTCAGGGTGCAGACCTCGCAAGGCTCGGTGCCGATCTCGAATTTCGTCGTGCGCAAGCCCGAGCCGACGGTCGGCATCCTCAACCGCATCGACGGCGCGCGCACCGTGGTCGTCCAGGCCAACGTTGCCGCCGGCACTCAGGTTGCGGCGGTGCAGGCGGAGGTCACCAAGGCGGTCACCGACATGAAGCTCGACAGCGGCATACGCTGGAAGCTGGCAGGCTCCAACGAGGACAGCGCCGAAGCCAGCGCCTTCCTCGGCAAGGCCTTCGGCGCGGCGATCTTCCTGATCTTCCTGGTGCTGTTGATGCAGTTCAACAAGTTCACCAGCGTGCTTCTGGTGCTGTCCTGCGTGGTCATGGCGACGATCGGCGTGTTCCTTGGCCTGCTCCTGACAGGCGAGGCGTTCGGCATCGTCATGTCGGGCATTGGCGTCATCGCGCTGGCCGGCGTGGTGGTGAACAACAACATCGTGCTGATCGACACCTATGACCGGCTGCGCGAAGAGGGCTGGGACAAGATGGAGGCGGTGCTGCAGACATGCCGCGAGCGCGCCCGCCCGGTGGTGCTGACGGCGGTGTCGGCCATCCTCGGCGTGCTGCCGATCGCCTTCGGTCTTGGGCTGGAAATCTTCCATCACGAGACGACGATCAACGCGCCGTCGACGCAATGGTGGATTTCGCTGTCCTCGGCGATCGTCTTCGGCCTGTCCTTCGCCACCTTGCTGACGCTGGTGGTGACGCCGTCCATGCTGATGATCTTCACGCGCAGCAAGAACAGTCGCTTCTACGCGTTCTTCCGCAGGATATCCGGCCGCGACAAGAAGCCTGATGCGTCCACAGGGCCGACGCCGGGTCCGCTCGACGAACCGGCAATCGCCTTCCCGAAAGCCGCGGAATAGCTGCATTCGACCAGTCAGACAGAAAGGCCGTCCGGAACAACCGGGCGGCCTTTTGTATCGTCCCCCGGAGCAACGCAAAGCGTCGTCTCCGAACACAAGCTGGAAAGCGGGGATTTTCTTAACGACGGTCAGCACCATCCTCATCATTGTCTTGATCCTCATCCTGATCGGCGCCGTGCCGGCATGGCCGCACTCGCGCTCCTGGGGCTACGGCCCCTCAGGGATCGCCGGCGTGGTCCTGGTGGTGCTGCTGATGGGCAGGATTTGATTGGGACCAGCGATCTCTGCGATCAGCGTTTCCTCGCCCCATGAAGTGCAGGCAATAGCATACGGCAGTGCCAGCCCCCCACTCCGGCCGCTGCGCGGCCACCTCTCCCCCATGTCCATGGGGGAGAGGAAATGCCAAGCCTTTCAAGGCAGCGACCTCGGCGGTTAGCATTTCCTCTCCCCCACGGAGTGGGGGTAGAGGTGGCTCGGCGAAGCCGAGACGGAGTGGGGGCCGGTGCTGCTGTATGCGATTGCCCGGCGACGAGGACCTGCGACCACAACCACCCGCCATAGCCCCTTGGCCACCCAGCTCCCTTGCGTATACGCTGCCCGCGCGACAATCTTCGAAGGAGCCATCAAGGTGAACGCAGACGCCGCCAGCCCAAGCGCACCAAGGCCGCTTGCCGAGATCGCCAGCTATCACGCTCATATTTACTACGACGGACAATCCGAGCGGCAGCATGCCGAATGGCTGCGCCTGCGCATCGGCGAACGTTTCCGCGTGCGGCTGGGCAAATTGGCGCGACGAGCCGGTCGGCCCGCATGAACAGGCCATGTATCAGGTCTCCTTCGCCACCGAGATCTTCGCGTCGCTGGTTCCATGGCTGATGCTGAACCATGGCGGCCTCAGCATCCTCATCCACCCGAATACCACCAACCCCAAGCGCGACCATCTGGTCGACCCGATCTGGATCGGTCGGCCGCTGGGGGTGCACGGCGAGGTGCTGGGTGAGGAGGATGACGCGGAAGAGGCGCTGGAGGTGAATACCGAACTGACGCTGGGGGCTTAGGGCGTCTTCGCAATGTAAGGCGGCGACGGCCCGATCTCTCCATACGGGTGACATTCCCGGCACCTCGCTCGGCAGGTGCCTCATCGGTCGTAGCGAAAACGATCGAGAACCCGTAGTAAGCGTGCACCAGTATTGCTGCGGTTGCGGCCAACCGGACGCCGGGTCATCCGGCGAGTTCGAGCAGCTTTTGATACAGTGGGTGATTGCGGATCGGATCGAGATCTGAATCATTTTTGACCCAGAGCTTCATATCGGTTCCAAACTGCTGAAGGCAAATCTCCAGCAGTTCGATGGCCCGATCGATTTCGCCAAGCTGCGAGTAGGTGCAGGCGGCATTGTAGCGACAGAGGTTATCGTCCGGATCGATAGCCAAAGCACGCGCCAGCCATTCCTCTGCCCGATCACGCTCTCCGAGAAATGCCAGCGCGACGGCTCCCTGCTGCGCAGGCTTTGAGTCTTCCGGATGCTGCCTAAGCGCCTCTTCGGCTCGTTGCACTCCGAGGCGCGCATACTTTGCTGCCTCCCCTAGACGTCCGAGGGACCGAAGGACACCAATTAGGAAAAGCGGCGCCTGATAGTCATCAGGCCGAATCTCCATTGCACGAAGGTAGTGCTCGGCAGCCTGCTCGAACTCGCCCTTTGTAACGAAAAATTCGGCGTACAGCTGACTGGCTTCGTAGCAATTGGGATCCAGAGCAAGGGCCTTTTCGAAAGCGACGGCCGCCGCCTCGGGGTGGCTGTCGATCATCAAGGCGTATGCCCTTGCTGCATATGCTTCCGCCAGATTGGGCTCGAGCGCCAAGGCCTTGCCGGTGGTTGCCAGAAGATCGTCGGCCGAAACCTTCACCCCATGCCTGGATTTGAGGCGCGAATCGCAATTCGCCATACCCGCGTAAGCGCGCGCGAATTGCGGATCCAGATCCGCCGCCCTCGCAAACATCCGCCGAGCCAATATCAGTGAGGACTTCGTCGTCGCATGAAGTAGCTGGCGACCCCTTAGATAGTGCGTGTAGGCTTCGAGATTGTCGGTCGGCGCTTGCTCGATTGCCTTCTTCTCATCCGGCAAGAGCTTGACCTTGAGCTGATCCACAATCGCTTTGGTGATCTCATCCTGGATAGCGAAAATATCGGTGAGTTCACGGTCGTAACGAGCGGCCCACACATGGCCGCTGGTGGCACCTTCGATCAATTGGGCATTGATCCTTACCCGATCCCCGGCTCGGCGAACGCTACCCTCGACCACATAGGCGACGCCAAGCTCCTTCGCTGTCTTCTCCAGGTTCACCGCCTTGCCCTTGTAGGTAAAGACCGTATTGCGCCCGAGCACGAATAGCCCCGAAACGTTCGACAGGTCAGTTATGATGTCCTCGGTGATGCCGTCGCTGAAAAACTCCTGTTCGGGGTCATTGCTCATGTTCGCGAAGGGCAGAACCGCCACCGACGGCTTGTCGGATCGCTCACGCAGGTGACCGTCCCCAACTGCTGCCGGAGCGACGCCGCTGTCGGGTGGTCTCAGATTGATGAAGTAGACACGCACCGACTGGGCAATATTCTTGACGTTCTTCACGCCTTGATCGAGGAACTCAAGTTCCAGCTTGTTGCCGACGTGATTGCGTACCGCCTCTGAGCACGCAATGCCGCCTGGCCCAGCAAGGCCCTCGAGACGCGCGGCCATGTTCACACCGTCGCCGTAGAAGTCCTCGCCATCGACGATGATGTCGCCGACATTGATACCGATGCGGAACTTTATGTGCCGGTCCTCGGGAATTCCCGCGTTGCGCCCCGGCATGCCGCGCTGGATTTGAACGGCGCAACGCGCCGCGTTGAGAACGCTGCCGAACTCGACCAGACAGCCGTCCCCCATCACCTTGAAGATGCGGCCACCATGCTGGGCTATGGTGGGATCGAAGAACTCGCGACGATGCTGGCGCAGCGCACCCAGCGTGCGCTCTTCATTGGCCTCCATGAGACGGCTATAGCCCACCACATCCGCGGCCAAGATGGCGGCCAGACGTCGCTCGACCTGCTGCTCGGACAAAGCCTTGTTCCCCTCAGTCGGGAACTATCCTATTCGATCCGAACGCTAATGGGCAGCGCCGTCCTGGCGGCTCGCTTCTCCGGGACTGCAGGACGGTCAAGCCATCGGCGCCGCGCCGCGCCGTTCGAGCGCGGTCTTGCGGATGATTTCCGCGATCTCCGGGCTGCTGCTGCACAGCATCTGGAAATCCACCACGTGCAGCGACAGGAGTGAGACCGCCGTTGCGGCGCTGACGGTCGCCATACGCGGTGCGCCGCTGATCAGCGCCATCTCGCCGAAGAAGGCGCCAGGGCCAAGCTCCACCGGGTTCGGCGTCGCGACGCTGACCTGCCCCTCCACGACGAAGAACATCCGATCCCCGGTCTCGCCACTGCGGCAGATCACGGCGCCCGCCGGCAAGGTGCGAGGTCTCAAGGCGCGCACGATCTCGACCAGCGCGGCCGGGCCGAGCTTCTGAAACAACGGCACGCCGGCGACCAATTGCCAATTGCGGACGAAATCCTCGCGACGGATTTCTTGATAGAAGCCGGAGGCAAGAATGCCGGCCCAGAGCGCGAAGACGCCGATGCCACACATCATGACCGCCCCGGCAAGGACGCGGCCGGCGAAGCTTTGCGGAATGGCGTCGCCATAGCCGGTGGTGGACAGCGTGACCACCGCCCACCACATTGCCTGGGGGATGCTGCCGAACTTTTCCGGTTGGATGTCGCGCTCAATGACATAGGCCGCGAGCGCGACACCGAACAGAACGACACCGAAGAGCGTGGTGACGCCGATCAGGTTGCGCGCTTCGTTGGCCAGCACCCTGCCCAGCACCGGGAAGAAGGTCGAGTCGCGCAGCGGTTTCAGCAGCCAGACAGCACAGTAGAGGCTCCAGTCGGGCGTGCCGGCGAGCAGAAATGCGGCGAGTGGAACGAAAACCGCGAGCACATCGATGGCGATTGCCGGCGTCCTGTCCCGAAGGTCTCCCGCCCAGTGCTTGAGCAGTGTCTCGGCCATCTGCAGAAGATAGGCGCCCCAAATGACCGCGAGCACGGCAGTCAGAGCCAGTCTGCTTCCTCCGGAGATGTTCGGCATCGTGAGCGCGGCCACCGCCAGAAGCCCAGGCGCAGCCAGCACCGCGTTGAGCGGCGCGTAAATTCTCAGGAAAGGCAGTACCGACATTTCATGCCCACAAGCGGCTACTATCCTCCAAACTAGGATGCCTTCGAGGCAGGCGTAAAGGTGCTTACTGTCGCCGCGATGTGCAATCGCAACAGGTTCCGCGAAAGTCAGCTTCGGACGAGCATCGCTTGACTTGAGCCCGATCCACACAAAGCCGTCCTGCTTTCGGCAGAGATATACCGACTTGGCCAAACTGCCTGATTTCGGACCCAAGATAAAATCCGCGCCGGAACCGTGCTAGGATGGCCGCCGCACGCGACTTGTCGTGCTTCAAACTGGCCAGGAACGATTGTCATGCTCAATCCGATTTCCATCATGGCCGACCGGCTCGGCGACCATCTGTCGGAACTCTATCTCCAGTATTTCTCGCATCGCAATCCAGAGTATGCGAGCTACATAGGCGGGGCGGCCCGCCTTGTCCTGGAGCGCATCGGCAATTCGAACGCGCTTTATCACAACATCGAGCACACGCTGATGGTTACGCTCTGTGGCCAGCAGATCATCCGCGGCCGGCTGCTTTCGGAATCCCTGACCCCCGATGACTGGCTGCATTATACCTGCGCGCTGCTGGTCCACGACATTGGCATGGTGCACGGCGTGTGCCAGGGCGACACCGACGACAGCTTCGTCATCAACGAGGCCGGCGACCGCCATACGCCACCGCGCGGCGCCTCCGACGCTGTGCTTGCGCCCTATCATATCGAGCGCGCCAAGATCTATGCGCGCCAACGGTTTGCTTCCTCGAAGATCATCAACGACAAGCGCATTATCGAGGCGATCGAGATGACGCGCTTCCCCGTACCGGACGATCCGGCCTACCAGGCCACCAACACCGAGCCGGCGCTGGTCAGGGCCGCGGATCTGATTGGCCAGCTCGCCGATCCCTTCTACCACCGCAAGCTGCCGGCGCTGTTTGCCGAGTTCTCCGAGACCGGGATGGTGGAGAAGCTTGGCTGCAAGACCGCCGCCGATCTCGGCGCCATCTTCACCGATTTCTTCACGCTGAAGGTCGAGCCCTATATTGGCGACGCGATCCGCTATCTGGAGCTGACGACCGAAGGCAAGCAGTGGGTCGCCAACCTCCACAGCAACCTCTTCCAGTCCGGACATCGCCCGGCCAGGATCGGGCCGTTCCCCGGCGTGTTGCAGCCGGCGAGCCTTTCGGTGGTGACTTAAGAGCCGGGGATTGTTTCCCTTTTTCGTCGGTGCCTGAGCCACCATTTGCCCGCGTCTTCGCTGAAGGGTACACTTTTGCGCAAATAGGATGTCGGTTCAAAAAGGGGGACGTATGGCCAGACTTGTCGCACTCTACAAGACGCCGAAAGACCTGACCGCATTCGACCGATACTATTTTTCGACTCACATTCCGCTGGCCAAAACGATTCCCGGCTTGAGGAAATACGAGGTCAGCGATGGTGGGGTCCATTCCCCGGGTGGACCCTCAGGCTATCATCTGGTGGCTATTCTCCACTTCGATTCCGTTGCGGACATTCAAGCCGCGTTTGCCTCTCCCGAGGGGCAGTCCACGGCGGCCGACCTTGGCAATTTCGCAGACGGCGGAGTGGAGCTTTTGCTCTTCGAAACCAGGGAAGTCTGAGCCTCGCCCCCTTCAAGAGGTTTGTCCGTTATCGCAGTGGCGTGAAAGCGTCCGAAAAACAGGACGGCGGCTTTCTGACGAGCTGAGGCAGACCGTCAACTTCCGGGCGGCAGCATGCCGAATGGCTGCGCCTGCGCATCGGCGAACGTTTCCGCCTGCGCCTGCCAATTGGCACGACAAGAGGTCTCCTTCGCGACCGAGATTTCGCTACCTCGTTCCGTGGCTGATGCTGAACCATGGTGGCCTGAGCATCCACCCAACACCACCAACCCCAAACGCGACCATCTGGACGACCCAATCTGGATCGGGCGACCGCTGGCGGTTCATGGGAAGGTGCTTGGAGAGGAGGATGAGGCGGAAGAGGCGCTGGAGGTGAATATGGAGCCGACGCTGGGGGCGTGATGGCTGGGCGAGGCATTCGGCAATGCGGGATCGGCCTCGGAAATCGCAATTGCTTGCAGGTTAGGCTCAGGCGGACGACCGACCGCTTTGCGCCCAATGTCGGCCATAGAGGCAAACCTTGCCGCGCCCGGAAGCAGACGTCGCGGGTGACCATGACGGAGGTCGCGGTTGCGCCAGGAGCCGACATTCCGTCGAACATCACCTTTTCGGAATTCAAGGCGAACGCTCGCAGCCGATTTTGTAACGTGCCTCATCGGAGAAGGGACTGTTTGCTGCTAGCTCTCGTAGGGCCAGTGTGTATGGTCTTGTCGTTGGGCTTTCCTTATAATTCTACGCAGTGGAACAGGCTCAACATCTGGAACGGAAGTTGGTCGCTATCCTCGCCGCCGACGTGGTGGGGTACAGCCGGCTGATGGGGCTGGACGAGACGGGCACCCTCTCGCGGCTCAAGGCGCTCCGGCGCGAATTCATCGAACCGTCGATCGAGGGGTACCATGGCCGCATCGTCAAGCTCATGGGCGACGGTGCTCTGGTCGCGTTCGAGAGCGTCGTCGATGCGGTAGCCTGCGCCGTCGAAATCCAACGGGTCGCCGCGCAGCAGAACCTCGGTCTTCCCGAAGATACCCAGCTCGTGTTCCGCATCGGGATCAACCTTGGTGATGTGATCCCCGACAAGGACGACTTCTACGGCGACGGCGTCAACATCGCGGCCCGGCTGGAAGGACTGAGCGATCCTGGCGGCATCGTCATCTCGGGAACGGCCTACGATCAGGCTCACAACAAGCTCGGCCTGACCTTCAAGTCTCTCGGCGAACAGCGTCTCAAGAACATTCCAGAGCGGGTCCGCGCCTATCGGGTTCTGCTGGAACAGACCGCAGGAGCCAATAAGTCGCGCTCTCGGCGATGGCCTGTGATCGGCGCCACGGTGCTCGTTCTGGCTCTGATAGCGGGGATTGCGGTGATTCTCTGGCCGCAAGCGATTGCCCTGCTGCCCGGTCACGGTTCCACCCCGGTCGGTTCGTCGGTCGGCAAGCCCTCCATCGCCGTGCTGCCGTTTACGGATCTTAGCGAGAAGGCAGGCCAGGATTATTTTGCGGAAGGGCTCGCAGACGATCTCATCACCGATCTCTCGAAGATCTCGGGGCTCCTCGTCATCGCGCGCAACTCCGCGTTCTCCTTCAAGGATCGATCCCTCGACGTCGACGAGATCGCGGCGCAGTTGAACGTCCGTTACGTGGTCGAGGGCAGCGTCCGGCGGGAGGAAGATCTAGTCCGCATCAATGTCCAGCTCATCGATGCCCAAACGGGGAGCAACATCTGGGCCGAGCGATACGACCGCGACTACTCCAGGATATTTGCACTTCAAGACGAAGTGATCGGGCGTATCGTTGAGGCACTTTCGGTGCGTCTGACGGAAGGCGAACGAGCGCAGATTGCTCGCCTCCCCACGCGAAGCCTGGAGGCATACGATTTCTACACCCGAGCCGAGCAGAAGGTTTATGTGGTCGACAACAGGTCTCTCGGAGAGACCCTGTCCCTGTATCAAAAGGCGATCAAGCTCGATCCTACGTTTGCAGATGCTTACTCGGGCTATGCCCGCGCCACGGTGGACGTGCTCGGCTTCGACTACCAGGTGCTCATGCTCAGCGCCGTCGCTCGCCAGCGCTCCTACGAAGCGGCAGGGCGGGCGCTGGAGCTCAATCCGCAATCTGCGCGCGCCTATGCCGTGCTCGGCATCCTGCAGATGCTGGACGGCGAATGGGACCAGGCGATCGCGTCGGTCCAGAAAGCCGTCGCGCTGGACCCGAATGGCGCGGAGGCGGAGCTCAATCGGGCGATCGTGCTGACCTACGCAGGACAGAACCTGGAGGCGCTGGCAGCGATGGAACGCGTGTTGCGGCTCGATCCCAAGCCGCGCGCTCAGGTCTTCGACTATTACGGCTTCGTGCTCTACATGAACCATCAGTACGAGAAGGCTTTGCAGGCGCTGAGCAAGGTCCAGCCGGGAGAGCGCAGCGACCTTGGTCTCGAAACGCTGGCCATGGCAAATGCGCGGCTTGGCCGCATGGCCGAGGCGCACGATGCGGCTGCAGCAATCCTGAAAGAGATACCCGAACAGAACCTCGCTGGTTATCGTGTCGTTTACGCCCACCATCGGCGGCAAGAGGACCTCGATCACCGGCTGGGCGCCCTTCGCGCCGCGGGGATTCCCGAGCGGAGCTTCGATTTTCGCGGGCGGGAGGAGGACCGCCTGGGTGCCGCCGCGATCCGAGCCCTAACGGGCGATCGGACATGGGTAGGACATCAACACAATGGCGCAGCCTTCGTCATGGAGCTGAGTGCAAATGGAGATGTCGCACTGAGCTCGCAAAGCAGCATCATCACCGGCACGTCCAGCGTGGATGGCGACCTCTTCTGCACGCAATCCACGGCGACCTTGCTCGGCCGCAAGTTCTGCGCCCCGGTCTATCGCAATCCCCAAGGGAGCAGCGATACGCAGGACGAGTACGCTTGGCCGGACTCCGTCACAGTCTGGTATTTCTCGGTGTCTCCGTGACGGGCGCCATTCAACTTGCGGGCTCACGACATCGCGCCGGAGCTAGTTGGCGGCCGCTCTAGCCTCGAATTCCTTCGCCTCCACTGCGGGCCATTCGGCTTCCCCTTTCGCAATGACAGGCGCCGGGTTGGCATCGAAGTCTTCCTCCAGGCCCTCCTTTCCGGAGAACAGGAAGAGCTTGCCATTGACGATGCGGAAGGCTTCCGGGTCAAGGTTCGCGGATGCCTCCTTAACTGACATTCCCCCGGTGCAGAAGCCGCCGAACTGAGGGGCATAGCGCACCGGCTCGGAAACAAAGGCATCCCGGTGTTGGACGCTGGCGAAGTACCACGTTGCTCCGAGCCACTTCCTCGAGATCTTGGGCGAACCCATCGTCGCGCGACCGTCGGTGAAATATGCTACCGGATCATAACCCAGGATGGCGACATTGCCGAAGTATCCGGTGTTCACTCCGTCGCCGGCGTGGGATCCACCGGTGCCGAAGAGGAGGAGGGAGGCGGCGGCTACTCCCGCGCAAAGCAAACTGTCAAACGTTCTGGAACGGTTCTCTGTCATGTTCTCCTCCAGTAGCCTTTCTCGATGTCAGTTGCCGAGGGCGATGCACACCTTGTACGACGACCCCATCGTTTCCTTGGGTTGGCATTTTGCGCCGTGCTTCTTGAGCAAAACCATCACGTCGGTGCTCTGATAGAATGTCGCGCGGCTGAGAGGCGTGTACCCGTATTCCTGGATTGCCTCGACCCGTGCGCCGTGCGAGATCAACAGCTCCGCGATGGCCGTCTGGTTCTCTTCTGCTGCCACATGCAGCGGCGTGATCTTGTGCGTGCTCAACGCGTCGACCTCGGCCCCGTGGTCGAGCAGCAATTTTGCTATGTCCAGGCTTCCTGAGTAGGCTGCCGCATGTAGCGCGGTGAAGCCGCGATCGTTGCGGGCTTCGATGTCCGCCTTGGCCCCGATCAACGCAATGGCGACCTCGGTCTTGCCGGCAAGCGCCGCATCGATCAGCGGGGTCTGACGGCTCTCGTCGCGATCGTTCACATTCGCGCCTTGTGCCAGGAGTTCGGCAACGTTTCCGGCGTCGCCCTCCCGAGCAGCGTCGTTGAGCGGCCCGGCCGTCACCGCACCGACGCCAATTCCGAGCCAGAAAATGCACGCAACGAGCGCAGCAATGCAGACGAGCCGATCCGAGCCTATTCCGAGGGGCGTGACCCTCAGCGAGGCCATCGGCAACCGTATTCGCTTGGTGACGGTCACGACAAACCTCCCAGCGACGTTCGCTCGCAGACCGATTTATGAGGCAGTCTACTCCTTTCCGCGCGCGGAGGCTATGGATTGCGTCATACACCAAAGGGTAATCGGCGATGCGCTCTAGGAGATTCTTTGCTCTAGATGGGAAAGGCAGCCTCGCCCGGTTCTGCTTCTGAACCCAGCGCATTGCGTCCGCGCGCCGCTTCCATGCGCCATAGCAATGTCCGGATTGGGTCAGGTCATGACGCTGCTAACGCCGAGCATAATGTCCGCTCTTGAAGATTCGCAGCCTGAAGCCGCCAGTCCGCTTCCGGCCCAATCCGCGACGTTCGAATGCCTTGATGTTAGGCGATGCGGAGGTAGCTCCTCCCCTTACCCCCCAGCCAACCTCGGCAGCAGAAAGATCTCCGCCCCCTGCGGCAATTCCTTCGACCAGGTATCGCGATAGATCGTTCCGTCGATGGCCACCGCGATGCCCTTCTCGATCCAGGGCTCGATGGCGGGATACTGTTCAGCCAGTTTCCTGAACAGTTCCCTTATGTCCTTTGCCTCGACCTCGACCTTGCTCTGGCCGCCGGCGAGCTGGCCGAGCGCACCCCAGAGCGTGACTTCGACCATCAGCCTCCCCGTTCCGCCTCGATGGCGGCGAGAATCCGTGGCGGCGACATCGGGATGTGGGTCATGCGCACGCCGGCGGCGTTCGAGACGGCGTTGGCGATCGCCGCCAGCGGTGGCACGATCGAGGTTTCGCCGACGCCGCGCACCCCGTAAGGGTGGTTGGGGTTGGGGATCTCGAGGATCTGCGTGTCGATCATCGGCAAGTCCGAGCAGACCGGGATGCGGTAGTCGAGGAAGCCGGCGTTCTGGAGACGCCCATCCTTGCCGTAGATGTACTCCTCGTTGAGCGCCCAGCCGATGCCTTGCGCGGCACCGCCCTGGTACTGGCCCTCGACATAGGTCGGGTGCACCGCCTTGCCGGCATCCTGGATCACCGTGTAGCGCACGACGCGCGCAGCACCGGTCTCGGGATCGACCTCGATGTCACATATGTGGGTGGCGAAGGAGACGCCGGCGCCATCGGCGACGAGCTCGCTGTGGCCGGCGATCGGCCCGCCCGTCTTTCCGGAGGCGGCCGCGATCTCCTTCAGCGAGAGTGCCGCGAGGTTGCCGTATTTCTCGCCCTTGGCAATGGCGTGGCCATTTTCCCAGACCACGTCGTCGACGGGGATGTCCCACGTCTGCGCGGCGCGGTCGCGCAGGATCTTTATCGCGTTGCGGGCGGCCGAGATGGTCGCCATCGAGGACGAGAAGGTGCCGCGGCTGCCGTCGGTCATGTCGTTGTAACCGAGGGAAGACGTGTCGGCGACGATCGCCTTGACCTGGTCATAGGCAATGCCGAGCTCTTCCGCCGCCACCAGCGACAGCGAGGCACGGGAACCGCCGACGTCGACGGTGCCGACGGCAAGCGAGACCGAGCCGTCCATGCCGATGTTGAGGTCGGTGCAGGTCTGGCCGCCGAAGTTGAACCAGAAGCCGCAGGCCATGCCGCGGCCCTGGTTCTTGGCCAACGGCGCTTTCATGTGCGGATGGTGCTTGGCCGCCTCCAGCGTCGGGCCGATCCCGATCGGGCCGTAGACCGGGCCGTAGGACGAACGGGTGCCTTCCTGCGCGGCGTTTTTGATGCGGAACTCGACCGGATCCATGCCGATTTCCTTTGCGAGCTCGTCGACAGCACTTTCCACCGCGAACGCCGCCATCGGTGCGGAGGGCGCGCGATAGGCCGCGGTTTTCGGCCGATTGACCAGCACTTCGAAGCCGACCGTCTTGACGTTATCGAGCTTGTAGCAGGCAAACGCCGTCATGGCGCCGATCTCGGCCCAGGTGCCGGCATAGGGTCCGCTGGAATAGCGTAGCGTCGCTTCCGCGGCAGTGATGGTGCCGTCCTTGCGGGCGCCGATTTTCACGTCGATCGAGGTGGCGCTGGTCGGACCCGAGGCGCGGAACACCTCATCGCGTGTCATGACGAGCTTGACCGGGCGGCCGGCCTTGCGCGAGAGCGCCAGCGCCACCGGCTCGGCCCATACATGGGTCTTGCCGCCAAAGCCGCCGCCGATCTCCGATGAGGTGACACGCAGCTTCGAGGCTTCCATGCCGAGCAACTGCGCGCAGTGCTGGCGGTAGACGAAATGCCCCTGCGTGCAGACCCAGAGATCGGCGGTGCCGTCGGAGCTGACGCTCGCCACGCAGGCATGCGGCTCGATATAGCCCTGATGCGTCTGCTCGGTCTTGAAGGAGCGCTCGACGATGAAATCGGCGTGGCCGAAACCCTGGTGGACATCGCCATGGCCAAACTGGCTACGCTTGGTGACGTTGGAAGGCTTTTCCGGCTTTTCCTCGAGGCCCTCGGTGAAGAGAGTGTCGTTGATCAAGGGGGCGGTGTGCTTCATCGCCTCGTCGACATCGGTGACATGCGGCAACAGCTCGTAGTCGACCTCGATGAGCTTCAGCGCCTGCCTTGCCGTGCGGGCATCGACAGCGGCGACCGCAGCCACGGCATGGCCGTCATAGAGCGCCTTGGTGCGCGCCATGCAGTTGTCGAGGATGTCGTACATCCCGGCATCGCCATCGGTAAGGTCCGGCAGGTCGGCGGCGGTGATCACGGCTTTCACGCCGGGGAGCTTTTCCGCTTTCGAGGTATCGATCTTCCTGATGATAGCGTGGGCGTGCGGGCTTCTCAGAACACGCCCGACCAGTTGTCCCGCCATGTTGAAGTCGGCGCCGTAGCGCGCACGTCCCGTCACCTTGTCGACGCCGTCGGGGCGGATTGGACGCGTGCCGACGGATGAGAATTTGCGGCCCGAAAAGCGTGGATCGAAATTCATGGCCTACGCTCCCTTCATCACATTGGCGGCGTCCTGCACCGCGCGCACGATCTTGTCGTAGCCGGTGCAGCGGCAGAGGTTGCCGGCCAGCCCAAAGCGGATTTCTTCTTCAGTCGGATCGGGGTTCTTGGCCAGAAGGTCCTTGGCCGCGATCAGGAAGCCCGGCGTACAGATGCCGCATTGGAGGGCTGCGTGCTCAAGGAATTTCTGCTGCAGCGGATGCAATTGATCGCCCTGCGCCATGCCCTCGACTGTTTCGATATGCCGGCCCTCGGCTTCCGCGCCGAGCACCAGGCACGAGCACACCAGCCGGTTGTCCAGGATGATGCTGCAGGCGCCGCAGTCGCCGGTGCCGCAGCCTTCCTTGGCGCCGGTCAACCCGAGCCGGTCGCGCAGGACGTCGAGCAGGGTCTCGTCGGGCTGACAAAGGTATTCGACGTGATCGCCGTTGATTGTCGTTGAAACTGCTACACCGGCCATCATTTGCCTCCTGCACGTGAATAGGCGGTCGTCGCGGCACGTCTGGCCAGCACGCCCGCAACTTTTCGTCTGAACTCGATGGTGCCCCGCTTGTCGTCAATGGGGCGGCAGGCCCCAGCGCAGACCTTGGCAAGCCGCTCAAGCGCTGCTTCATCCAGCTTCCTGCCGATAAGGGCCTCGGCTGCTTCTTCCACGAGAAGCACGGTCGGTGCTGCCGCACCCAGCGCGACGCGGGCGGCTGTGATGACGCCATGCTCGTCGAGCGTCAGGTTCACGCCGGCACTGACCACCGCGATATCCATCTCGGTGCGTGGAATAAAGCGCAGATAGGCATCGCCCGAACGCGGCGCTTGGCTGTCGAGCAGGATGGCCTCGATGATCTCGCCCTTGGTGAGCGACGTCTTGCCTGGCCCGATCGGCACGGCCCCCACGGGAATGGTGCGCCTGCCCGAGGGACCGGCAACCACTGCCTTGGCGCCGGCGGCCACCAAAGCCGGGACGCTGTCGGCGGCCGGCGAGGCGTTGCACAGATTGCCGGTTATGGTGCAGCGCCCCTGGACCTGCTTCGAGCCGATCAGCTTCGCCGCCTCGACAACGCCGGGCCATGCGTTCTTCAGAACCGAGCTCTCGCCCAGGACGGCGCATGGGACGGTGGCGCCAATGCTGAAGCCGTCGGCCGTCTCCCTGATCTCGCTCAAGCCCTCGATCGCCTTGATGTCGACGATCAGGTCGGGCTCGACAAAACCGCCCTTCATCCGAACGAGGAGGTCACTGCCCCCAGCAAGAATGGCTGATGTGCCGGAAGCGCCGGCCAGCAGGCCAACGGCATCTTCGATTGAAAGCGGACGTATGTAACGCATCGTCTCCCCTTGGTGATGGTGATCTCGCCGACCGTTATAAACAATCACCTTATAAAGACCATCCGGTTGCTCGTTTCCAGCGATTGGGCCAGGGGCGGATGGAGTTTGCCTCAGGCCGCGACTTTTGCACGGCCGAGGCTGATGCCGATGTCCTTCAGCGCCTCGGCTACGGCCTCGTCCAGCGGGGTGTGCGGGACTTCGCCGATGATGCCTTCCAGCCGGTCGGACACGAGCCGGTGCGGTTCGAAGCGCAGATAGGACATCGAGACGATTTCGCGCCACATTGCCACGAACGGGCTACCGGCGCGCAGCACCCACCAGGGCATGAAGGTCAGTTTCAGGGGACGGCCCAGCGCCTTTTCGGCAGCGGCCTTGATGTCCATGTCGGTGACGGCGTGGCCGGGGAAGTTGAGCGCTTCGTAAAAGCCGAGCTTGCCCTGATTGCGCGCCAGGCCGACGAAGGCCACGGCGAAGTCCGGCAGGTAGGCCCATTCATGCACGAGGTTGGCCGGGCCGGGCGCGGTGTAGACGCCCTTGCTCATCTTGGCGGCGACGACCAGGTCGAACCACGATCCGCTGCCGGTGCCGCCGAAGAAATCGCCGGCCCGCAAAATGATGGTGCGGACATGGCCGGCGTCCGCCTCTGCGCGAAACAGCGCTTCCATGGCGCAGCGTATGCGACCTTTCTCGGTGGTCGGACGGAACGGCGTGTCCTCGGTGACGACCTGCGGCATCGGCGAGCCGTAATTATAGACAGTGCCGGGGAAGAGATGCAGCGCGCCATTGGCATGGCAGGCGGCCATGACGTTTTCGGCCATCGGCAGGCATTTGCCCCAGTCGGTGTAGATAGGGTTGAGGCCGTTGAAGATGATGTCGACGCCTTGCGTGGCGCGGATCAGCGCCTCGCGGTCGAGCGCATCGCCAGCGACTGCGGTGGCGCCCATCAGTTCAGCCGGCACCTTGCCGCTGCGGGTGATGGCGCGGACGTCGAAGCCGGCGTCGATGAAGGCCTTGCCAACCACGCGGCCGAGCCGGCCATTGGCACCCAGAATTGCGATCTTGGTCATTGTTCTTCTCCGTGTTTGGTGTTTGCAGCTCGAATATGATGCCTCCATATGCGAATGAAAATTGACTACGGCTGCAGTTTTGATATTCACAAATGAATGAATGAGATTGACTGGAACCTGATCAAAAGCTTCGTCACCGTTGCGGAAACCGGTAGCCTCTCGGCTGCCGCACGAAAGCTGTCGGCCAGCCAGCCGACGCTTGGGCGTCATATTGGCGAGCTCGAACAGGCGCTCGGCGTCACGCTGTTCCGGCGCCGGCGGCGCGGCTATGCGCTGACGGAAGCCGGCGCCACGCTGTTCGAGCGCGGCAAGGCGGTGAGCGAGCAGGCGAGCGCCTTTTCGCTGCTGGCGCTGGGCTCGGTCGAGGCCATCGAAGGCACGGTGCGCATTGCCGCCAGCGAGGTGGTGGCCGCCTATGTGCTGCCGAAGATGACGGCGCGGCTCGGCATCGAGGAGCCCGGCATCGAGGTCGAGATCGTTGCCTCGAACCAGGTCGAGAACCTGCTACGACGGGATGCAGACATCGCTATCCGCATGGTCAAGCCGGCGCAGAACGAACTGATGGCGCGCAAGGTCTGCGATATTGCGCTCTGCTGCTGCGCGGCCAAATCCTATCTCGACCGGCACGGCCGTCCGCTCAAGCCCGCCGACCTGGTCGATCACCCGTTGATCGGCTTCGACCGCAGCGACGAGATGATCCGCGGCTTTACCCAGTTCGGCATCCCCGTCACCCGCGGCAGCTTCCGCTTCAGGACCGACAACCAGATCGTTCTGTGGGAGGCGCTGCGGGCGGGAAACGGCATCGGTCTCGGCCAGGAGCCGCTGGCCGACAGCGATCCATTGCTGGAAAAACTGCTGCCCGGAATGCCATTGCCCAGCCTGCCGGTGTGGCTGGCGATGCATCGTGACGTGCGCACCAGCGTGCGCATCCGCCGCGTCGCGGATTTTCTTTATGAGGAGCTGAAGCGCTATTCCGCCGGTGCGGCCGCGAATTCGGCGCGGTGAGCGAGCCCGGCCATCAACAGCACGACGATCAGCAGCGCCGACATGGCTACGAAGATCGGCCCGAAGCTCAAATGCTCGGCAACGAAGCCGATCGCCGACGGCGCCACCAATATGCCGGAATAGCCCATGGTGGTGACGACGCTCATGCCGGTGCCAGATGACATGCCTTCCTGGTTGCCGCCGGCCGAGAAGATGATCGGCACCATGTTGGCGATGCCGAAGCCGCAAAGAGCGAAGGCCGCGATAGCGATCCAGGGCGAGGGCGACAGTCCGGCAACCAACATGCCGGCGGCGGCGACAATGGCAGAGCCGCGCAGCGTCGCCACCGCGCCGAAGCGGTTGCGCACGCCGTCGCCGAAGAAGCGCATGACCGCCATGACGCCGGAGAAGGCGGCATAGGCGAGGCCGGCAATGGCGAGATCGGCGCCGAGTTCCTGCCTCAGATAAAGCGCTGCCCAGTCGAGCACGGCGCCTTCGGAAATCATCGTCAGCAGCGCCATCAGCCCGACCAGATAGACCAGCGGATTGGCCGGCAGCGTAAATTTGTGATGCTCGGCGGCCTGCGGCTTGTCCTCGGCGATGAGGTAGCCGACCGCTATGGCCATAACTGCAAAAGCGATGACCGTGACGACAGCCGCATGGGCGAGGTGGCCATAAGTCTGGATGGCGTAACCGCCCAAACCGCCGCCGGCGAAACCGCCAAGGCTCCAGAAGCCGTGCGACGACGACATGATGGCGCGGGACAGCCTTCTTTCCACCACCACGGCATTGGCATTCATGGCGACATCCATGCCGCCGATCGAGCCGCCGAAGATGATCATGGCAATCGCCGCCAGCGGCACGTTGGGCGCCAGCGCCACGACCAGCAAGCCGAGGCTGCCGCACAGGCCGAACCAGCGCAGCACTGTGCGTGAGCCGTGCCTGGAGATCAAATGGCCGCACCAGCTCATGGCCGCGACGGCGCCGACGCCGAACAAAAGGATCAGCAGGCCGAGCGTGAATTTCGAGATATCGAGCCGGGTCAGGAACACCGGAATCTGCGGCGCCCAGCTGCCGGTCAGGAAACCGTTGGCGAGGAATATCGCTGCTACGGCCCATCGCCCGCGAATGGCGCTCTGCATCGTGTTTTGCGCATTCATGGTTCGAATCCGGTCAAAAAATGGCTTTGAACGGCAAATTAGATCGATTCAATTCTCAGTCAAGCACCTGGCTGTGAAAGCTTGTGGGCCACATCGAAGGGCTACGATAAACCGTTCGGCAGAGATCCTTCGCGCCCCCCTCTGTCCTGCCGGACATCTCCCCCACAAGGGGGGAGATCAGCAGCTTTGTCGCTCCGCATGTGCTGCAACGCTGGCGATTGGCGAAAACCGTCGTGACAGCCAATCTCCCCCCAAGTGGGGGAGATGTCCGGCAGGACAGAGGGGGGCGCTGTCCCGCCGACGTTGATCCTGTGAATCGCGCCGCTAGTTCAATGATCCCTCGGCCGCCTCGCCTCGAACTCGGCCTTCTTGGCATCCGAAGCCTCGGTCTGGTTCAGTGCCTGCCATTGCGCATAGGGCATGCCATAGACGATTTCGCGCGACTGGTCCTTGCCGAGGCCGACGCCCTCGGCCTCGGCCGCCTCGCGGTACCAGTTCGACAGGCAGTTGCGGCAGAAGCCGGCGAGGTTCATCAGATCGATGTTCTGCACATCGCTGCGTTCGCGCAGATGGTCGACCAGCCGGCGGAAGGCGGCGGCCTCGAAATCGCGTTTCTGTTCGTCGCTGAGTTCGGTCATTTTCTTGGGTCCCTACATCGGCCCGGTGCGCGAGCCGAACATCTTCACCTGATGTATATCGGCACGACGATCGATGGCGTCAACGATCGGCGCCAGCCGTTCGGCCCAGGCCAGCGCGCCCTTGCTGTCCGCGATCAGGTCCTGGCGGATCTCGATCAGCGCATGGGCAAAGCCGTTGACGATGGCATGCTTGAACATGGTGTCGCCGCGCAACGCGCCGTCATAGGGTTCGTTGTCGCCGACGATGAGGTCTTTATCCTCGGCCAGCATGTCGATCAGCGGCCGCGCCACGCGGTCGTCGAGGTCCCAAAGGATGCCGACATGCCAAGGCCGCGCAACGCCTTGCATGACCGGGGTGAAGGAATGCACGGAGAAGATGAAAGGCGCTTTGCCCGAGGCCTGCGCCACCGAGGCGATCATTGCGCCGACGGCGTCGTGATAGGGTCGGTAGAAACCGTCCAGCCGCCTTTCGCGTTCATTCGGCGCCATAGGATAATTTCCCGGCACGACGGTGCCGTCATAGAGCTGGCGGATCAGTGTCGGGTCGTCCTCGCCGCGATTTGCGTCGATCAGCAAACGCGAAAAATTGGCGATCACCGCCGGCGCGTCGAGCGACGCCGCCAGTTCGCGCGTCACCGTTTCGACGCCGATGTCGTAGGCGATGTGGCGCTCCAGCTCGGCCGCCGGCAAGCCGAGGCTGCCATACTCCTCCGGCAGGTCGCGGCGGGCATGGTCGGCGATCAGCACGATGCCGCGCTTGCGGTCGCCTTCGACAATATCGAAAGGCGCGAAAACTGTGGATCGGGTCATTGGCTGAAAAGGTCTGTTCGCGGGCTTCCGGGGAGGGTGGTATCGTCATTCCACGAAGAGGACGCTGGCGCAATGCCGTTGTTTGGCCACGGTTTCTACGAAAATCCGGTCACGCGCGGCAGATTGTGTGTCGGGGGCCTTTCTAAATCGATTGGAATTGGACAGAACGGCGCGTTGACATGCGCCCGGACTTTTCCGAAAAGGGGCGTTGAGAGATGCAGATGACGTTGTTGAGGGGTTTCGGGATGGGTTCCGCCGGCAGGCCGCGTGCGCGCACCGCCTTTGCCGTGCCGCTCCTGACCTTGACCGTGGGGCTTACCGCGCTGGTTGCGGCCTCGCCCGCCCGCGCCGATTTCCGCGTCTGCAACGCCACGCAGAACCTGGTCGGCGTCGGCATCGGCTACCGCGCCAAGGCGGGCTGGATCACCGAGGGGTGGTGGCACATCGAAGGATCGAGCTGCAAGACGCTGATCGAAGGGCCGCTGTCATCAAGGTTTTACTATCTTTATGCAGAAGACGCCGAGCGTGGCGGGCGCTGGGATGGCCCGATCAACATGTGCGTGGCCGAAAAAGAGTTCAAGATCGCCGGCGTTACCGATTGCGTCGCCCGGGGCTTCCAGCGCGCCGGATTCCAGGAATATGACACGGGCGAGCAGGCAAGCTGGATGGTCCAGCTGACCGACGAGTCCACAACGGGAGGCGCTCCAGCCGCCCCGGGAACAAACAGTCAATGAGACGTAGCCGCAAGGTCAAGATCCTCGCCACCATCGGTCCAGCCTCCTCGTCCGAGGAGATGCTGCAGAAGCTGTTCGAAGCCGGCGCCGATGTCTTCCGCATCAATATGAGCCACACCGACCACGAGCTGATGCGCACGCTGGTCGCCCGCATCCGTGCCGTCGAGGAAAAGGTTGGCCGTCCGATCGGCATCCTGGCCGATTTGCAGGGACCGAAGCTGCGCGTCGGCAAGTTCGCCAACGGCAAGGAGGCGCTGACGGCTGGCCAGACCTTCACGCTCGACAACAATCCCGAGCCCGGTACGTCGACCAGGGTCTATCTGCCGCATCCTGAAATCCTGAGCTCGGTCGAGGCCGGTCACCGTCTATTGATCGACGACGGCAAGCTGGAGCTCAAGGCGGTGAAAAGCGACGGCAAGTCGATCACATGCACGGTCGTCGCCGGCACCACGATTTCCGACAAGAAGGGCGTCAGCCTGCCCGACACCGACCTGCCGGTCGGCGCGCTGACCGAAAAGGACCGCAAGGACCTCGATGCGGTGCTGGCGGCCAACGTCGACTGGGTGGCGCTGTCCTTCGTGCAGCGGCCGGAAGATCTCGCCGAAGCCCGCAAGATCGCGCGCGGCCGGGCACTGATCATGGCCAAGATCGAAAAGCCGCAGGCGGTTGCCCGGCTGGCCGAGATCATCGAATTGTCCGACGCGCTGATGGTCGCCCGCGGCGATCTCGGTGTCGAAATGCCGCTGGAAGCCGTGCCCGGCATCCAGAAGCAGATCACGCGCGCCGCGCGCCGCGCCGGCAAACCGGTGGTGGTCGCCACTCAGATGCTGGAATCGATGATCACCGCCCCGGTGCCGACCCGCGCCGAAGTATCCGACGTGTCGATTGCCGTGTTCGAAGGCGCCGACGCCATCATGCTTTCGGCGGAATCGGCGGCCGGCGCCTATCCGGTCGAGGCGGTGGCGATGATGAACCGCATCGCCACCAAGGTCGAAACCGACCCGACCTATGCCGGCATCATCAACGCGCAGCGTTCCGAACCGGAAGCGACCGGCGCCGACGCTATTTCACTTGCCGCGCGCGAGATCGCCGAGACGCTGAAACTGTCGGCCATCATCACCTATACGGCGTCGGGCACCACCGGACTGCGCGCCGCGCGCGAGCGGCCGCAAGTGCCGATCATCGCGCTGTCGCCGATCCTCAACACGGCTCGCCGGCTGTCGCTGCTGTGGGGCACGCATTGCGTCGTCTCGCCCGACGCGGTCGACCTTGACGACATGGTCGACCGCGCCTGCCGCATCGCTTTCGAAGAGGGATTCGGCCAGCCGGGCGACCGCGTCATCATCACGGCGGGCGTGCCGCTGAGGACGCCGGGTTCGACCAACATGCTGCGCATCGCCTATGTCGGATCGGGCGCGCAGGTCAGCCGCAGTGTCGGTTGAGAGAGGCTTTACGCGTCACAGTTCGCAGCGCCCTTGCCGCGGCTTCGGCGTGATCTATACGCTGAAGGAACCGGCGAGCCCGAGGAACGGGGTCGTTTAGGTACTGGTCCGGACCCAGGATCTTTCGCCGGTTGAGCTCGACTGTGTCGAGCAGATCGAAATCGACCCTGGTGATCGCGCAGTGCCATCCGGCGCTGCGTGAAGCCCAGCCTCTTCCATGGTGTTCCAGCAGCCGCTCGCGGGCGGAATAACCGTGGTAATCGAACGCGACCAAGCCATTCGTCACGTAAATATGGTTCCCGGAAAAGCCCTCGCCTGGGATGATCCGTTCGCCGTAAAATCCTTCCAGCGGAGGATGCTCAAGAAAGGTGCCGGCGAGAATGGCGCACGCGCCGTAGCCGAAGAAGATGCGGTCGGGCAACGCCCATCGCTTCTCCGGGTTTTTCTTGATGCCGTGCTTCAGGACATACATGGCCATCAGGTCGGGGCGAGTTCCGCGTCGGGCACGGTGATGTCGGGGCATTGCCCCTCATTATAGGCATCGCCGGCGATCCGCGTTTCCACGGTTTTCGCTATTGCCTGCAGGTCGACGTCCTTGCCGCCGACCTTTTCGATGGCGCCGACAACAAGGTCTGGCGCGATCCAGTCCGGCTTGTGGCCGAGATTGTGGACCCAGATCAGCTCGGCACCGGGGATGTCCCTGACAAGCCCGACGGAGTGGATCGAGGCATAGACCACCTTGTCGTGGTCGCCCGAGATGACGATCGTCGGCGTCTTGATGTCACGGTAATGCGGCGCGGCCTTGAGTGCGTAGTCGTAGAGGCCGGCGACGTCGACGGCGTTGGCGCGGAAGGCAGCGGGACGCAGCACAAGCGGGATCGAGGCATTGCCGACATAGAAGTCCGGCACCTTGTTGGGGGAAAACACGCAGGCCGTGGCGCTGTTCATCTGCAGCGTGCCGGCAGGATAGGTCAAAGTCTCCGAGAACAGCCAGCCAATGATGGGGGTGGCGGTCAGCTTGTAGTACCAGGCTGTCGCGCCGCCCGGCCAGGGGTGGCTGACCGGCGACAGGAAGACCAGCCCGAGCGTCTTGTCGGGGTGCTCGCGGCCAAAGGCGGCGGTGATCACGCCACCGAAGGAATGGCCGACCATGACCGCCTTGTGAATGCCGAGGCGGTCCATCAGCCTGGCGATGGTGTTGGCCTGCGCCGACGGGCTCTCATTGTTGCCGGGGCCGCGTTCCGACCAGCCGAAGCCCGGCCGGTCCAGGAAGACCATCTCGGCACGGCCTTCGAGCAAAGGCCTGATCGGCAGCATCTGATCCCTGAGGTTGGCGCTGGCGCCATGGATGAAGACGATCGGCGGCAGCTCCGCATTTTGCGGCGCCGGCACGTGGACATAGTGGATGCGGGCACCGTCGATGTCGGCAAATTCGCCGGCCGGCGGGTTGCGCCATTCGATCAGCCATGCGCCGGCGCGGGTGACACCGGCAAGGGCAAAGACGAGCGCGAGGAGGAAGGCACAGGCGGCGTAAATGAGGTTCATGGGGAGAGGTACGGGGGTGGAGGGGGATAAGTTCTAGGCAGTAGGCAGTAGGCAGTAGGCAGTAGGCAGTAGGCAGTAGGCAGTAGGCAGTAGGCAGTAGGCAGTAGGCATGGGTTTCAACCGCCACCCTACAGCCTAAGCCCTATTCCCTACTGCCTAATCAAATTCCTTCGCCGGCAAGCTCTTCCGAGAGCGTCGCGACCTGGTCCTGGGCGCTGCGCATCATCGGATAGATGGCCAGCACCTTCTGCCAGGCTTCGAGCGCCGATTGCTTGTGGCCGGTGGCGGCCATGATCTGGGCCAGGCCGGAAAGCGCGCCGAAATGGCGCGGTTCCAGCTGCAGCGTTTGGTCGATGTCGGACATCGACTTCCCGAAATTCTTCATCATGTAGTGGACGGTGGCGCGCCGGTTCCAGCCTTCGGCATATTTTGGCTGCAGGATCACGACCTGGTCGAGGAAGTCGAGGGCGACGTCGAACTTCTGGTCATCCATCGCCTTTTGCGACCATTGCATCATCAGGTCGATCGAGGCGCTTCCGGACTGGAACCATTCGCCCCAGATGCGCCCGGCGATGCGCTCGGCCGCCTTTTCGTTGCGTTCGCGCTTCAGGTCGGCAAACAGCTGATCGAGCCGGGCTTCCTTGGTCACGGCAACCGGCGGCTTTGCCGGCGGATCGTCCGCCCACGCCGGGGCGGCGCCGAACAGGAAAAGAGTCGCGAAAAATGCAAAAAGAATCCGCATCGCCGGAATCTAACCCCGGACGGCGGATCGTCAAACTGAAATTAGCGTGACAGTGCCTGATCTCAGGCAATTAACATCATATGGACGGAGGCAGCGTGCCTCCGGCCGAAAACTCAGCCCTGGCGCGCCTTGTAGCGCGGAGCGGTCTTGTTGATGATGTAGACGCGGCCCTTGCGGCGAACCAGCTGGTTGTCGCGATGACGCGCCTTCAGCGCCTTGAGCGAATTCTTGATCTTCATGGTCTTGCCCGTCGGTCTGGGCCCTGTTCGGGCCGAATTATTAAGGCGCGCCTGGAAAGCGCGCCTTTGAACTTGCGGTGGCTCATAAACGAGGAGCCTTGCCCGTGTCAACCGCAAGCGTGCTGGATAGAGGCTGAGAACGGCTTTGGCCATCAAATATCCGCCATCTCCGCTCCCCGCCATTGCGCCGCCGAAGGCGGGCTGGAATGGTGCGGCGCCTGCAAGCTGATTTGGAGACGTCCATGCGCCTGTTGTTTCTGTCCGCCTGCCTTGCCGTTCTGGCCGCGGGCTCCACCGCGCAGGCGCAGGAGTGCGACCGCAATGACGACAGCCAGCAGATGATGAATATCTGCGCCGGCGAGGACTATCAGGCGGCCGATGCCAAGCTCAACCAGGCCTACAAGGATCTGGTCGGCCGCAACGACGACAAGGGCAGGAAGCTGCTGCAGGTCGCGCAGCGCGCCTGGATCGCCTTCCGCGACGCCGAATGCGCCTATACGACGACAGACAGCGAAGGTGGCTCCATCCATCCGATGGAGGTTTCGCTATGCCTGACCGAACTGACGGACCAGCGCATCAAACAGCTCACCGCGGGGGCCAACTGCCAGGAAGGCGATGCGAGCTGCGCCAGCCCCGACGAGGACGGGGATCTGAACGACGAGCTGCAATAGAAGAATTTAGCCGCGGCGGCTGATGCGCGTGAAATGGCCCATCTTGCGGCCCGGACGGGCCTCGGCCTTGCCATAGAGATGAAGCATCAGATCGGGCTCGGCGAGCAAGGCAGGCACGCGCAGGACGTCGTCGCCGATCAAATTTTCCATGACGCAGTTGGAATGCCGCCCCGGGTTGCCCAGCGGCAGGCCGGCAATGGCGCGGATATGCTGTTCGAACTGTGAAATGATGCAGGCGGCTTCCGTCCAGTGACCGGAATTGTGCACGCGCGGCGCAATTTCGTTGGCCAGCAGCGTGCCGTCGGCAAGGGCGAAGAACTCGACGCCGATGACGCCGACATAATCGAGGGCCGACAGGATTTTCGCTGCCGCCGCCTGTGCCGCCGCCGCCGTCTCTAGCCTGATCGCAGCCGGCAGGGTCGAGGTATGCAGGATGCCGTCGCGGTGGATATTCTCGGCCGGATCGTAGGCGGCGACCGCGCCGTCCAGCCCGCGTGCGGCGATCACCGAGATCTCGCGCTCGAAGGCGACGAAGGATTCCAGGATCAGCACATTGCCCATGGCCTCGCAGGTGCCGGCAAAGCCGCCCGTCTCCATGTTGCGGAAGACGCGCTGGCCCTTGCCGTCATAACCCATGCGGCGGGTCTTCAAGATGCCGCTGCCCGAGAACTCTCTCAGCGCTGCCGTCAGCTCGTCGTCATTGTCGACGGTGCGGAAATCGGCGGTCTTGATGCCGATGCCATTGAGGAACTGCTTCTCCGCGACCCTGTCCTGCGCCACTTCCAGCGCACGCGGCGGCGGATAGACCGGGACCTTGGCGGCAAGCGCGCTGGCGGCGGCCACCGGCACATTCTCGAATTCGTAGGTGACGACGGCGCTGACTGCTGCCAGTTCGGCAAGGGCGGTTGCATCGTCATAGGCAGCGGTGATCTGACGGTTGGCGACCTGAGCTGCCGGGCAGTCCGCCTGCGGTTCAAGGATCACGGTGCGGTAGCCGAGGCGGGCCGCGGCAATAGCCAGCATGCGGCCGAGCTGGCCGCCGCCGATGATGCCGATGGTCGATCCCGCTGGCAGGCTCACGGCGCGTCCGTCGGCTCGGCGGCGACCTTGGCGGTCTGGGCGGCGCGCCAGGCATCCAGCCGTGCGGCGAGCCGTTCGTCGTTGAGCGCCAGCACTGCGGCGGCGAGAAGGGCTGCATTGGCCGCACCGGCCTTGCCGATGGCCAGCGTGCCGACCGGAATGCCGGCCGGCATCTGGACGATGGAGAGCAGCGAATCCTGGCCGGACAGCGCCTTCGATTCGACCGGCACGCCGAACACCGGCAGCGGTGTCATCGCCGCTGTCATGCCGGGCAGGTGGGCCGCACCGCCGGCGCCGGCGATGATCACCTTGTAGCCGGCAGCCTTGGCGCCCTTGGCGAAGTCATAGAGCCGGTCGGGGGTGCGGTGGGCGGAGATGATCAGCCGCTTGTGCGGGACGCCCAGCGCCTCCAGCGTTTCGGCGGCGTGGCGCATCGTCGCCCAGTCGGACTGGCTGCCCATGATGATGGCGACGTCGGCGCGGTGGTCGGTCAAGCGCATGCTCCCGGCGGCAAAGGCGCGCCTTAGCGGAATTCGGGCCAGGCCGCAAGGATAGGCGGACGCCGGCAAGGCCAGCAGCCGCAAGCAACTCACACTGCAGCCTTGCGGAAGCGGGCGACGAAATCGTCGAGTTCGGGTCGCTCCATGTCGGAGATCGCCCAATAGGAGAAGGCGCCGTCGCTCCAGTGCACCATGGAGAAGCCGCCCGAGGAAACGTCCTTCGGCTCGGTGACACGGCCACCTTGCTGTGGTTCGGCGACCAGCGTGATCAGATGCTCGCGGTGGCGGTAGACCAGTGCGGGCACGGGACGGCCGGAGACCACCTCGACCCGGCCACCGATCAGCGCGAAGCCGTCCGGCGCAAGATCGGGCGCCGGCGGCGACACGCCGATGCGGGCGTCGAGCCATGGTTTTACCGTGTGGCGGTCGGACGAGACGATATCGATCGGACTGGCGGCAAGCAGGCTGCGGCGATGGTCGCCGGCGATCTCGGCAGCAATGCTGTCGGAGGCGCTGTTGAACATCACCCATTGCGTGGCGCCGCTGGCCAGCACTGCGGTCATGACGATCGATGCCGCCATCGCGCGCCAGTCGAACGAGCCGAACCGGCGCGCCCTTGGCGATGGCCTTGCCTGGGACGGCCGCGTATCGGCCGCTCGCCGCTGTCCTGCGCCGGCACCAGCGATCAATCCCGGCAGCGCCGATGGCGCACCCCGCTGCGGCTCCAGGTCCTGCGCCGCCTGTTGTGCCGATGCCGTTCCAATCGCCGCGATGCGGGCCCGAAAGTCATCGCTGACATCGGGACGCGGCAGGCGGCCGACCGCGCCCTGCAAGGCAAGGATGCGGGCATGCTCGGCAGCAAGCGCCGGATCGGCGGCAATTCGCCGCTCCACGGCAAGCGCGGCCGCGGCATCGAGTTCACCATCAACCAGAGCGTGGATCATCAGCCTGATGCCTTCGGGATCGTTGGGCAGTCCGTCGTCATGCACGGTCATGGCGCTCTCCCCAGTTCGGACGCTAGCAGGCCACGCGCCCGCGCCAGCCGTGACATCACCGTACCGATCGGCACACTGAGCATCACCGATATGTCACGGTAGCTGAGGCCGTTAATGTCGCGCAGCACCAGCGTTTCGCGGAACGGCTGCGGCAGCGCGGCGATCGCGGCTTCCAGTGCCGCCGTGTCGGCCTTGGCGATCAGGCTCGCCTCCGGGCCGTTCTCATCGGGCAAGCTAGTGCCGTGTGCAGCGGCCATCTCGTCGAGATCGCCGAGGTCGCCGACGGCCATCATGCCGCGCGGCCGGTTGCGTGACATCCAGGTGTAGGCGGTGTTGCGCACGATGGTCAGCAGCCAGGCGCGCGGGTTGCCGCCAGCATAGCCGGCAATTCCGGCATGCGCCTTGATGCAGGCATCCTGCACGACATCCTCGGCATCGGCGGCATTGCCGGTCAGCCAGCGGGCCAGCGCCAGCGCGTCGCCGAGATGCGGCAGCACCACTTCGTTGAAGCGTTCGGCCACCTCGCTCAAAGCAGCACCATGATCGGACACTCCAGGACGAACAGGCCGGGCGCTCTCAGCCAGCGCCGGTCTCGCCCTGCTTGTGCGGGCGAACCCCGCAGAAACAGGCAAAGCCGCCTGCAGTAGAGAAAGTGAATTCATCTGCGTCACCGGTGTCAAGCGCCATGGAAAGGGGACTGGTGACGCACATGGGATCCAGCGCATGACGACGGCTGACGCCGAGCCATGGTCGCTGTTCCCAATAATGATGCGGCATATCCGTCTCCTCAACGCCAGCGATGGCGTATGCCGAGAAGACCTGTCGCGGCCGTGGTTTATTCCCGCAGCGTGCAAATCCGGCTGTTCACAGTCGCGTGATCAGCCGATTGCGTCAGCTTTGTTCGGCCTCGTCGGCGCTCAATCCGGCCAGCGCAGGGCGCCGGACGAATCCTTTCGTGGCTGTTTCATCGCATCCGCGGGCCGGTCGGCCGCGGTCAGCACGGCGCGCAGGCGCTCGGCGACGATCTCGGCCTCGCCGGGGTGCAGGTTGCATGGGTCGAGGAAGAAATGGCCGCGCTCGACCTCGTGGTTGCGCACGATGATCGGCGGCGAGCCGGCCGCCAATGCCGAGGCGAGGCCGGAGGCAGAGAAGCGGCTCTCGGGCGAGACGAAGATCTGCAGTCGGTCAAGCGGATTGGTGGTGGGGTCGGGAATGATGTGGGCGGCAATGCCTGGTATCCCCTGCAGCGTTTCCTTCCACAGATTAAGCGCCGCTTCCTCGCGCCGGCGGATGCCGGCATGGTCGCGCTTTTCCCAGGCTTCGAGCGCCGCCATGGTGCCGGCGATGCTTTCCTTGCCGACCTTCATGGCGCGGGCGACGCCGCGGTTCTGCAGATAGGCGGCGCGGACAAGATCCTTGCGTCCCGTAACAATGCCGCTGGTCGGCCCCGAGAGGAATTTGTGGCCGCTGTAGACGACAATGTCGGCGCCGCGCGCCAGGAAGCTGCGCAGATCATATTCGGAAGCCGCGTCGACGATCACCGGAACGCCCCTGGCGTGGCAGATCTCGCAGAATTCCTCGAGGGAAAGCATGCCGTACTGCACGGTGTGGTGCGCCACGACGTAGAGGCCTGCCGCCGTGCGTTCGTTGATCGCTTCGCGCACATGGTAGTCCTGGGTGACGCTGACGGTGCCCGCCGGAATGACCTTGGCGCCGGCCACGCGGATCGACTGGTCGATCGGCGCGCCATAATTGACGATGTGGCCAAGCTGGATGACGACTTCGGACTTCAGTCCTTCGGTATCGTCGGGCAGCCGTTCGATCGCCAGCAAATTGGTGCCGGTCATCGCCCCGGCGATCGCCATGGTGATGCCTGAGGCGCAGCAAGCGGTGATGAAGCCGGCCTCGCCGCCGGTAAGGCGGGCGGTGATCACGCTTGCGGCGCGCTGCAAATCGTCCATCTCCACCCATTGCGAGGCGATCTCGGCCATGGCGCTGATCGCCTCGGGAACGATGATCGAGGCGCCGAGCGTCGTCATCGTGCCGGAGACGTTGATGATCGGCCTCAGTCCCAGCCGTTCGCGGATCGTGGTGTTGGAGCCGGTGTCGGAATAGGTTTTCATTTGAGCAGATTCCTTGACTGTCAGGCGGCGATCTCGACGACCGCTTCGATTTCGACGGTGATGTTTCCAGGCAGCGAGCCGACGCCGATCGCCGAGCGGGCATGGCCGCCGATCTTGTCGAAGACGCTGGCGAACAGATCCGAGCAGCCATTGACGACCTTCGGATGGTCGCTGAAGGTCGGCGTCGCGTTGACGAAGCCGAGCAATTTGACAACGCGCACGATGCGGCCGAGATCGCCGGCGGCAGCATGCATGACCGCCAGCAGGTTGAGCCCGGTGAGTTGGGCATGCTCATAGGCCTGCTCGATGGTAACGTCCTCGCCGACCTTGCCAGTGCAAAGCGTGCCGTCGGCGCGCAGCGGCCCCTGGCCCGAGAGAAAGATCAGCCGGCCGCTTTCGGCATGGGTGACGAAATTGGCGATCGGTGTCGGCGGCTCGGGCAGCGTCAGGCCGAGTTCGGCGAGCCGGATGTAAGGCGTCATGGAAGAATTCTCCTTGGGGCGGCTTCAGCCGCCCATGTCAGAAATGCGAGGCGCGGAACCGCGCCAGGAAAGAGCGCAGGCGCTCATTGGTGGTCTCTTGGGCGAGGATCTCCTTCGGCGGGCCGACGGCGCTGACACCGCCATCGGCCATGAAGACGATGCGGCTCGAAGCGTCGCGGGCAAAGGCCATCTCGTGGGTGACCATCACCATGGTCATGCCGTCTTCGGCGAGGCTGCGCACAACGGCCAGCACCTCGCCGACCAGTTCGGGATCGAGCGCGGATGTGATCTCGTCGAGCAGCAGGATCTTCGGTTCCATGGCGACGGCGCGGGCAATGCCGACGCGTTGCTGTTGGCCGCCGGAGAGTTCCGCCGGCAGGCTTTCAGCCTTGTGGGCCAGGCCGACGCGGCCCAGCCAATGCTCGGCGATCTGGCGCGCCTCGGCCTTGCTCTTGCCGCGCACCTTGATGAGGCCGAGCATGATGTTGCCGGCGGCGGTGAGGTGCGGAAACAGGTTGAAGCTCTGGAACACCATGCCGGTTTCGGCGCGCATGCTGGCCAGGTCGCGCTCGCTGCGCCGCTGGCGTGCGCCGGCTTCGCGAAAGCCGACTTCCTTGCCGTCGATGCGGATCGAGCCTCTATCATAGCTTTCGAGGAAGTTGACGCAGCGCAAAAGGGTCGTCTTGCCGCTGCCCGAAGGGCCGATGACGGTGACCACCTCGCCCTTGTCCACCTTGAGGCTGACCGAGCGCAGCACCTCGACCGAACCGAAGGCTTTCGAGACCCCGGCAATGTCGAGAAGGGCTGGAGTGTCGTTCGAGCTTGTGGCCATCGTGCTAGTCCCGGATGAAGGCGAAGCGCTGTTCCAACCGCCGGCTGGCGTAGGAAAGCGCATAGTTGACGGCGAAGTAGATCAAGGCGCCGAGGATATAGAGCGGCATCGCCTCATAGGTGCGGCCGATGACCTGGTTGATCGCCTGCATCAAATCGGTGATGCCGAGCAGCGAGACCAGTGCGCTGCCCTTGACCGCGTCGGTGACGCCGTTGATCCAGGGCGGCAGGAAGCGCCTGAAGGCCTGCGGAAAGATGACGGAGGTGAGCCGCTGGCGAAAGGTCAGGCCGATCGCCATCGCCGCCTCGGACTGGCCTTTGGGAATGGAGCCGACGGCGCCGCGCACATATTCGACGACCTGCGCCGTCTTGAACAAGGTCAGCGCCAGCACGGCTGCCCAGAAGGATTGCAGATGCAGTCCGGCGGCGGGCAGGCCGTAATAGACGAAGAACATCAGCACCAGGATCGGGATGCCGCGGATGGTGTCCGAGAAGATGCGCACCGCCCAGCGCAGCGGCGCCGGGCCATAGACCAGGCCGACGCCGAGCGCGACGCCGGCAATCAGCGACAGCACCACGACCAGCAGCGACACCCACAAGGTGACGGCGAAACCCTGGGCGAGGAACGGCAGGGCGTAGAGGATCTGGCCAAGCATGTCAGCGCGCCGCCCTGAACCGGAGCTCGACCAGCCGCAGCCCGAAGAGCAGCGCGTAGCCGGTCACCAGATACATAGCCGTCGTCACCAGATAGACCTCGACGATGCGGAACGTGTTGAAGTTGATCCACTGGGCGCCATAGGTCAGTTCGGGCACGGAGATGACCGAGGCGATGGATGTGTCCTTGAACAGCGAGATGAAGGTGTTGGAGAGCGCCGGCAAGGTAATGCGCAGCATCGTCGGCAGGCGCACGTGAACCAACCGCTGCCAGGGCGTGAGCCCGATCGCCTTGCCGGCATCAAGCTGCCCGCGCGGCACGGCTTCGAGACCTGAGCGGAACACCTCGACCAGATAGGCGCCGCTATAGACCGACAGCGTCAGCACGAACGAGGTCGGCGCGTCGTAGGCGAGATCGACCACGGTCGGCACGCCGTAGAAGACGAGATAGACCAGCAGGATCAACGGCACGTTGCGGATGAACTCGACATAGGCCGCGATGATGGCGCGCACCACGCGACCGGCCGAGACGTACCAGACCGCCAGCACCAGGCCGATGACGACGCCGATGGCAATCGAAATCACGGCAAGCTCGAGGCTGAGCAGCAGCCCACCCCACAGCTTGTCGAAATGCCGCCAGATCAGATTGAAATTGAGCGTATAGCCCATGCGTCTCCCGCAATGGCCAAGGGGCCGCAAACAAGAAGAGTGGAAGGGCGCCGGGCACCCTTCCACCGGATGAGGTCAGCCGGATGTTATCATATGACCGGGAAACCGGGGTGACGGGCCGGCGGCTCCTGGCCGAAATAGTCCTTGAAGGCGGCGTCGTAGAGCGCCGTTTCATGACCGAACATGGCGATGGAAAAAGTCTGGTTGACGAAGGTCAGCCAGTCGAGGTCGCCTTGCCTGACCGCCGCGCCGTAAAGCATCGAGTACCAGCTCTTGCCGGCATCGAAATATTTGTCGGGGTTGCGCGAGGCGAGCCAGCGCACAGTGGAAAGATCGACAGCGGCGGCATCGGCGCGCTTGGATTCCAGTGCCTGCAGCACGTTGGCCTGGGTGTCGATCTGCAACACCTGCGCCTCCGGCAGCGCGAAATGGACCGAGTTTTCGGCGTCGACGTTCTGCAGGATCGAGATGCGGGTCGCCGAACCGCCGGCGAGCAGCTTGTCGAAGGTCTTGTTTTCCGCTGTCGGCAGCGTCAGCAGGGCGACGCCTTCGACATAGTACGGCCGCGAGAAGTGGACCAGCTGCGAGCGCTGCGCGGTCATAGTCATGAACTGGATGGTGATGTCGACCTTGTTGGTGGTGACATTGGGAATGCGCTGCGCCGGGTCCTGCATGACGAACTCGACCTTGCTCGGATCGTCGAACAGGCCCTTGGCCAGGATGCGGCCCATGGTGATGTCCATGCCCACCAGTTCGCCGGCATCGTTCTCGAAATGCCAGGGCGCGTTTGTGCTGCCGGTGCCGACGATCAGCTTGCCGCGGTCGAGCGCGGTGCGCAGCACGCTGTCGGTTGCGGCCTGCGCGGCGGCCTTCTCTGCGCTGACAGCGGTCATCACACCGGCTGTTGCCAGTCCGGCCATGCCCAGTTTCAGAAAATCTCGCTTGGATGCGTCGTTCACTGCGACCTCCTGTTCGTTTTGAGTTCCCCTTACAGGCACATGTGTCGCATCCGTGATTGTCTCTTACAAAAGACACATGTATCCTATACAAGACAGATACTAACATCAGGAATCAGTTATGCAAGACAGCAATGGGATCACCGATCAGCCAGTTCTTGGCCCAGCCGCGGACAGGACATCGGGTTCGCGCGAGAAGGGTCTCAACCGGGTGCTGGAGATCCTGGAGTTCCTGCATGTCACGCAGCGCGCTATCGGCATTGGCGACCTCGCAAAGGGGGTGAATGCGCCGCGCTCCACCACCTACACGCTGGTGCGCTCGCTGGTCGACGCCGGGCTGCTGGAGATGGAAGGAGACGGCAACAGGGTCTATTTCGGCAAGAAGCTCTACCTCTACGGAATGGACTATGTCAGGGGCAACGACCTGCTCCGCAGAGGCCGGCAGGAGGTCGACAATCTGTCGCGCGAGACCGGCGAGACCTCCGAATTGTGCATGCTGCAAAGCGGCCGCTACACCATCGTCCATTCAAGTCCGGGAACGAGGCCGTTCCGCATCAGCTCGGCCACGGGTTTGCAGATCCCGCTGCCATGGACCGCTTCCGGGCGGCTGCTGCTGGCGGGTTTTGAGCGAGCCGTGATCGAAGGCATGGTGTCCGAGGACGACCTCGTGCTGCCGGATGGCCGCAAGCTGAAGCTGGACGACTTCATCGCTGACATCGCTGTTGCCGAGACGACGGGCTATTGTGTCACGTCAGGGCTTGTCGACGCCTACACCAAATGCCTTGCCGCGCCGGTGCCTTCGGCGTCCGGCAAGGTCGAGGCGACGATGTGCCTGGTGGTCCCAATCGACACCTCAAAGGAAAAGACCGGCGAGCTCATCACCCTGTTGCGTGAACGGGCAAGGAAGCTTTCGATCGCGGGATAGGGCCGCCTCGAGCGCAGCCCGGCAAATGCTGTTCAGGCGATGATGTCTGGAATGATCTTGTCTTCCAGCGCCATCAGCCGGTCCTTGAGGAAAAGCTTCTTCTTCTTCATGCGCTGGATCTGCAAGGGATCACAGCCCATGGCGATCATCGCATTGATGGCCGCGTCGAAATCGGCATGCTCTTGTTTCAGCCGAGAAAATTCGAGGCGGATATCAGCCTGTTCCTGTTCGGACATTATCTACCGTCTGCACGTCTGCGGCGCCCAATGATGGGCCTGATTGGGCGGGACCGGCGGGGTTTTGTAGCCGGCGCGCAGCCCATACCACATTTCACATTGTCGTGGAATGCTACCACGCAGCATTCGACATCGCCGCTGGATGGTGGCAGAGTGTCATGGTGCCGTCACAGATGCGACCTGCGGTGGACGTGCCTTTGACGGCTGCAATCGAGGAAACCATGAAAGGGAGAACCAATCATGTCTCTTGCATCCCATCTTGATGAGTTGCAGCGGAAACACGGTGATATCGAACGCGAAATCGACGATGCGATGAACCATCCATCGGTCGACGACCTCGAAATCGTGAATCTCAAGCGACGCAAGCTGGCACTCAAGGACGAGATTGAAAAACTGAAGGCGAAACCGACGACACACTGACGCCCTTCCTGGACTAGACGCGCCGCTCTTGGCGCGCGACCATCGTTCCGGTGGCAGCCATGCCGCCGGAGGTCGGTAGTTGTTACTGTTTCCGACACTGTTGGCCGGTCGACACCGTCTGTGACGGGTCGCCGCGCTGCCATGATTTGGCGGCTCTGCCCGCCTGTCGCCATTGACAAGCCATCTTTGCTCCTCCACCTCATGCCCGAACCTCAGCGCAATGCGCTGATAACTGTTTGAGCGTATTTGTGCGTCGACGTGGACGCATGTCGCTCGGGTGATCAAGAGGCGGCCGGCCATGACCGGATATTTTTCCTCCCCCTTTCAGCGCCGCACCTCGGTCGGCGTCGATGTCGGCGGCGTGATCGTCGGCGGCGGTGCGCCGGTCGTCGTGCAGTCGATGACCAACACCGACACGGCTGATATCGACCAGACCGTGGCGCAGGTCGCGGCGCTGCACCGCGCCGGCTCCGAGATCGTGCGCATCACCGTCGACCGCGACGAAAGCGCCGCAGCCGTGCCGCGCATTCGCGAGCGGCTGGAACGCCTCGGCATCAATGTGCCGCTGGTCGGCGATTTCCACTATATCGGCCATAAGCTGCTCGCCGATCATCCGGCCTGCGCCGAAGCGCTGGCCAAATACCGCATCAATCCCGGCAATGTCGGCTTCAAGGACAAGAAGGACCGCCAGTTCGCCGCGATCGTCGAAATGGCGATCAGATACGACAAGCCGGTGCGCATCGGCGTCAATTGGGGGTCGCTCGACCAGGAGCTTTTGACCCGGCTGATGGACGAAAACCAGGCGCAAGGCTTTCCGCTGACGGCGCAGGAGGTCACCCGCGAGGCGATCGTGCAGTCGGCCATCCTGTCGGCCGAGATGGCCGAGGAAATCGGCTTGGCCCGCGAAAAGATCATCCTGTCGGCCAAGGTCAGCGGCGTGCAGGATTTGATCGCCGTCTACACCGAGCTTGCGACGCGCTCCAACCATGCGCTGCATCTCGGCCTGACCGAAGCCGGCATGGGCTCCAAGGGCATTGTCGCCTCGTCGGCCGCCATGGGCATTCTGTTGCAGCAAGGCATCGGCGACACCATCCGCATCTCGCTGACGCCGGAGCCGAATGGCGACCGCACCCGCGAGGTGCAGGTGTCGCAGGAATTGCTCCAGACCATGGGCTTCCGGCAGTTCGTGCCGATCGTCGCCGCTTGCCCCGGCTGCGGCCGTACCACGTCCACCGTGTTCCAGGAGCTGGCGCAGAACATCCAGGCCGATTTGCGCAAGAACATGCCGGTGTGGCGCGAGAAATATCCCGGCGTCGAGAACCTCAAGGTCGCGGTGATGGGTTGCATCGTCAACGGCCCGGGCGAATCCAAGCATGCCGATATCGGCATTTCGCTGCCCGGCACCGGCGAGACGCCGACGGCGCCGGTCTTCGTGGACGGCAAGAAGGCGGCGACGCTGCGCGGTCCGTCGATCGCCGCCGATTTCGAGAAGATGGTCGCCGACTATATCGAGCAGCGGTTTGGGCAGCACGGCAAGGCCGCGGCCGAATAGGCCATGCGGGGGCTGCTCAAAGCCGGTGTGATCCTGCTCTGCGGGCTGGGTCTTACCGGACAGGCCCTCGCCGATCCGCCGCAATCGCGCTCGGCGGCAAAACGATTGATTGGCCGCGTCTGCGACCTGATCGAGGCGCATGCCGAACAAAACGGCCTGCCCAAGGACTACTTCGCCCGGCTGATCTGGAAGGAAAGCCGCTTCGATCCCAATGCGGTGAGCCCTGTGGGCGCCGAAGGCATCGCCCAGTTCATGCCGGGCACCGCCAAGATGCGCGGGCTGGCCGATCCCTTCGACATCGACCAGGCGATCCCGGCCTCGGCAAAGTATCTCGGCGAGATGAAGCTCGCCTACGGCAATCTCGGCCTGGCGGCTGCGGCCTACAATGCCGGCGAGAACCGGGTGTCGCGCTGGCTTGATACCGGCGGCTTCCTGCCGATGGAAACCGAGAGCTATGTCTTCGACGTCATGGGCGAGCCGGTCGACAAATTCTCCGACAGCGCCTACGCCGGAACGGTCGAGCCGCTCGATACCAAGACAAGCTTCGCCGTCGCCTGCCGCAAGCTGCCGGTGATCATGTCGCGAACCGTGGCCATGGCCTCGATCAATGTGAAGCCATGGGGCGTGCAGGTGGCCGGCAATTTCCGCCGCGGTGCGGCGATCAATCAATGGCTCAGGGTGCGGAGCCGGTTTCCGGCGCTGCTGTCCGGGCATGATCCGGTTGTCAGCCGGGTGCGCACGCCGATCGGCCGGCGCGGCATTTATGCCGTCAGGATCGGTGTCGACGACCGTGCCGCCGCAAACGTCATCTGCCAGAAGCTGCAAAGCGTCGGCGGCGCCTGTATCGTCGTGCGCAACCGGTAGGCATGCGCGCAACGCTGCTTCTCTTTGGAAGGTTCGCGAGATGACAGCCAGGATTGTCCTGCTCAATGGCGTCGGCGGCGCTGGCAAGAGCTCGATCGCCAGAGCCCTGCAGACGATCACCGCCGCGCCCTTCCTGCATGTCCAGATGGATGCCTTCATCGACATGCTGCCGGCGGCGCTTCAGGACCATGCCGATGGATTTTCCTTCGAGACGGTGCTGGAGAACGGCAGGCCGTCGGTGGTGATCAGAAGCGGGCCCGTCGGCGCGCGAACCATGCGCGGCATGCGCCACGCCATCGCTGCAATGGCCGAACAAGGCAACAATCTCATCGTCGACGACGTGATCTTCGGTGGCGAGATATCGGAATATCTCCAGCTGCTGTCGGGCTTCGATCTGCATCTGGTCGGCGTCATGGCGCCGCTCGACGTCCTTGAGGCAAGGGAAGCCGCGCGCGCCGACAGGCTGCCGGGACTGGCGCGCTGGCAGTATGGGCGCGTGCACGAGGGCATAGATTACGACCTCGAAGTCGAAACCGGCCACCTTTCGCCACTCGAATGTGCCCGTCGCATCCAGCAGGAATTTCAGCTATAGGCCGGCGCTGAAGTGGCTGGGCTTGCCCTGGCTCTGACGAGCGGCAAGGACAGTGCATGTTAGACGGCTACATAATCTGCGGCACGCCGAGAACTGGAAGCACGTTGCTGTGCGGCCTGCTGGCATCGACGAAGGCGGCCGGCGATCCGCACTCGTTCTACCGGCGGCAGGACATGGCGGAGTGGGCCGAAGAGTGGCATTTGCCGCATCCGGAGACGATGAACGCGCATGAGTTCGATGTCGCCTATCTCCAGGCAGCGATCAGGGCCGGTAAGGGCCAGACAGATGTCTTCGGCCTGCGTCTGATGCGGGAAAATCTGGATGAGCTTTCGGCGATCCTCGACGGGATTTTCCCCGCACTGCCATCGGACAAAGCGCGTTTTGAAAAGGCCTTCGGCCGTGTCCTCTACATTCATCTTTCGCGCGAAAACAAACTGGCGCAGGCGGTCTCGCTGATCAAGGCCGAGCAGACCGGGCTTTGGCATATCGCGCCTGACGGAACCGAGATCGAACGGGTCGCACCGCCGCAGGAACCCCGCTACGATTTCGAGCGGATCCAGCGCGAACTCGCCGAACTCGAAGCCTATGACGCGGCTTGGAACACATGGTTTGCGGAGCAGGGGATAATGCCGCTGCGGATTGGCTATGAGCGTCTCTCAAGCGATCCGGCCGCGCCATTGGCGTTGATCTGCGAGGCCTTGTGCGTGCCGCCACCCAAGGCCGAGGACGTGACGCCGGGCGTTGCGAAGCTCTCGGACGAAATAAGCCTGGACTGGATGCGCCGCTATCGTCTGGACGCGGCCGCCTGAGGGCTTTGGCTGACGCAATTCGCAAGGGAAAGCGCTACGCGCTTTTCCCGGGAAAGCCGCGTCACACTTTTCCTGGAATTGCTCTATGCCGTCTTCGCAGCCACCGTCTCGCTGAGCCAGGTGCCGATCTTGCTGCCGAGGCGGTCGGGTGAGACGGGCTTGGGCAGATAGTCGTCCATGCCGGCCTCGATGCATTTGTCGCGGTCACCCTTCAGCGCGTGCGCGGTGACGCCGATGATCGGTGTGTGGTCGCCTGTCGCGGCCTCCGCCGCCCTGATGGCGCGGGTCGCCTCGTAGCCGTTCATCTCCGGCATGGAGACGTCCATCAGGATCAGCTTCGGCCGCAGCGCCCGGTACATCTCGACGGCGGTGCGGCCATTGCCGGCGATGCGGTAGCTGAGGCCGAGCCCATTGAGGATCTGGCCGAAGACCAGCTGGTTCACGTCATTGTCCTCGGCAATGAGGATGTCGATCGGGCCGTTCGGTGTGGTCGTCGATTCGGGCACTGTAGCCGCAGGCATCACCGGGCCGCGAATGACTGTGAAGGCCGGCGGCGCCACGGGCGCTGCCTGCGCAACAACCGGCTCGCGAACGAAGTGGGCCTTGCCGATCTGGGCGCGGGCCTTCTGGATGACCGAGATGACGGTGCCGAGCAGGATGGCCGAGCGCGCAGGCTTGGTCAGATGCGCGGCAATGCCGAAATCGATGACCATCTTGCCGAAATCGACCTGGTCGACCGAGGTCAGCAGCACCATCGGGATGGCGGAGAGACGGCTGTCGGCGGCAATCGCCTTGGCGACATCGGCGCCGTTCATGCCGGGCATCTGGTAGTCGAGGATGATGCAATCGACAGCGGCACCGAGCTGGCTGGCCCGGTCGAGGAAGGCAAGGCCGACCGCCCCGCTTTCGGCCGCCGCGCAGTCGAAGCTCCAGCTTCTGAGCTGTTCCAGCAGGATCTCGCGGTTGACCGGGTTGTCGTCGATAACCAGCACGCGGGCGCCGGTGACATCGACCGGGACGATCTCGTTGCGCGTGTCCTGCTGATGCGCCGGCAGCGGCACGGCGAACCAGAAGACCGAGCCACGGCCGATCTCGCTTTCGACGCCGATCTTGCCGCCCATCAGGTCGACCAGGCGGGCGGCAATGGCAAGGCCAAGGCCGGTGCCTTCATGGCGGCGCGTCGACGAGCCGTCGACCTGGGCGAATTTCTCGAACACGTTCTCCAGCTTCTCGGCCGGAATGCCGATGCCGGTGTCCTCGACGCGGACCTTGAGCTGGACCAGACCGTCGACCACCTCGCCGCCGACATCGATCAGCACATGGCCTTTTTCGGTGAACTTCACCGCATTGCCGAGCAGGTTGGTGACGATCTGGCGAAAGCGCCCGGCATCGCCGACGACATGGGCCGGCAGGCGCGGGTCGACACGCACGATCAGCTCGAGGTTCTTTTCGGCGACGCGCGCCGACACCAGCGTCGCGACGTCCTCGACCGCTTCGGCAAGCCGGAAGGGTGCGGGGTCGAGCGTCAGCTGGCCGGCATTGATCTTGGAGAAATCGAGGATGTCGTTGATGATGGTGAGCAGCGCGTTGCCGGATTTGACGATGACGTCGGTGAAGGTTTTCTGGCGCGCGGTGAGGTCAGTCTTGGCGAGCAGTTCGGCCATGCCCAGCACGCCGTTCATCGGCGTGCGGATCTCATGGCTCATATTGGCCAGGAATTCCGATTTGGCGCGGTCGGCGGCCTCGGCCTTGAACAAGGATGCGGCGGATTCGGCGAAGGCGCGGCGGATCGCCTTTTCCATCGGCCGGAAGATCCACAAGGCGACAATGGCAAGAACCGCAAACAAAAGGCCGCTGGCCCACAAAAGCAGCCGGTCGCTGGAGGCGTCGGCCAGATGGCGTTCGCCGTCCATGGCGGTGCGCACCCGCACCAGCATCGGCTGGACGAACAGATCGTTCTGGTTGCGGATTTCGCGCGAACTCCATTCGTCGGTCTTTTGCGCCGCCGACATCAGATTGAAGTTGCGCACCATGTCACGCGACGACCAGAACAGGTCACCGTTGACGGCAGCCGAGGAGAGTTCGCCCAGCGTTTTGGCCGACAGGCTCGGCTTGATCGCGGCAAGCTGGGCCGAGAGCGTTTCGATCTCACCGGTCAGGCGTTGCGAATGGCCGCGCGCGGCGGCAGCAAGGCCGTCACGGGTTTCGGTGCGCCAGGCGGTGCTGGCGGTTTCGGCAAAACTGGAGGCGTTGCGCAGATCGCGGGTGAAGACGACGAGGTTGCTGCTCAGCGCATCGATGTCGTGACGGAAGGAATTGACGCGATTGAGCGCAAACATCACAGCGGCGGAGGCCAGCGCAAAGATCAGCAATCCGGAGATATAGCGGATCCGGATCGAGCGGATGAAGAAAGAATATTCCGGCATGCGCAACCCCAACACATACGCATCATTTTAACGGTCGGGATTACGCTTGATTTACATTAAAATTTCGTTCGTGGTGGTGGCTGACACATGGGCAGAAGACGGCCGCATGGTGATTGAGAGCTTTTGTCCCGAAGGCGACCGCCGTGAGGCGCCGACGTTTGGCGGCTTTGCGCCTCATGGCAGCCATTCAAACGGTCCAGTCCGTTCACCAAAACCGGACATCGCTGCAAAGGCCGCAGCCGGCTTTGCCAAGAGCGCACGTGAGCGAGGAGGGCAGAGAGCCAACCTAGCTGCATCGCGCTAGAATTCGGCACCTGGACGGAAAGCGGAGCTTCGCTGTACGTGCAAGTAGCGGTACAAGATGGGCGTTGTAGCTGAGTATTCCGCTAGGTTGCGCACGGCATGGAGTAGAAGCAAAGCTGCAGTGCGCCTTCCTCATCTTCGAACAGTTCGTTGACAATCACTCCCTTGCGCGGACCGGCCGCCTGGAAGAAGGCGACCTTGCTTTCCGGCTCAAGCGTGACGATCTCGCGCGAGTCGTAGCCACGGATCGTGGCTTCCCGCACTAAGTGGGCCGCGCTTTCCTCAACAACCTCACAACGGGTGCAGAGACCTGGGACGAGGAACAAGCGCGCGTCGCGTGCTTTGAGTTCAAGACCCTTCCACGCTTGAGCGCGCGTCAACCGAGGTTCGCCTTCCGGGTTTACCGGAATAACGGTTCTCTTTTTCATGCTCGCGCCTCACATCAAATTAGATTGCATTCGATTTCTATATCGATTATAGATTATGAACGCAATCAAAAGGGAGAGCGATGATGCGCGTGAGCCGAATTCAAGCCGCAGAAAACCGCGAGACCGTGATCAATGTGGCAAGCCGTCTTTTTCGGGAGCGAGGCTTTGACGGCATCGGCCTTAAGGACCTGATGAAGGGTGCCGGACTGACCCAAGGCGCCTTTTACAAGCAATTCGAGTCAAAGGACGACTTGGCTGCGCAGGCATCCAGGCGGGCGATGGAGAGCGCCACCCACCGTTGGTCGGACGCAACTGCGGCAAACCCTGAGAATCCGCTCGAGGCAGTGATCGCGTTCTATCTCAGCATGGACCATCGCGGAGAAAGGATGGACGGATGCCCGGTCGTTGCGCTCGGCTCGGATGCTGCCAGACAGGGTGCCGACGTGAAGGCGTCATTCGAAGCCGGGATCAAGGAGTACCTTGAGATGCTAGGCAGTTGGGTTGGCGAGGCCGACGGCGACGAGGCCGGCGGCAAGGCCATGGTCATTCTCTCGACAATGGTCGGCGCGGTGCTGCTCTCGCGGGTCGTCAATGACCTGGGCCTCGCGCAGGCTTTTCTGGATGCGGCGACCGATCAGGTTCGCGAAGCAGTCACCGCTTGAAGGGCGTGGGCAGCGCTGTCGGGCGCACCCAAGTGACAGGAGAATAGATGCGACGGATTGTGGTTACAGGCATGGGGGCGATCACGCCCCTTGCTGCCGACGTTGAAGCGTCCTGGTCGCGTCTCTTGGCCAGCCGCTCGGGCATCCGGAGGCTTCCGGACGATGTGGTGGGCGACCTGCCCGCGAAGGTCGGCGGGGTGGTGCCCTCCATAGAAGAAGAGCCGGATGCTGGTTTCGATCCGGATGCCGTCCTGCCGCCGAAGGATCAGCGCAAGGTAGATCGGTTCATTCTCTTTGCGCTGGCGGCGGCGGAAGAGGCGCTTGTGCAGGCAAAATGGAAGCCGGGCTCGGAAACGGATCGCCTGCGCACGGCCACGATCATCGCTTCAGGGATCGGCGGGTTTCCCGCCATCACCGAGGCGGTGCGCACCGTCGACCTGCGTGGCGTTCGCCGCCTGTCGCCCTTTACGGTGCCATCCTTCCTGGTGAATCTTGCTGCAGGCCACATCTCGATCCGCCATGGCTTCAAAGGCCCACTCGGCGCGCCGGTGACGGCGTGCGCGGCCGGCATCCAGGCGATTGGCGATGCGGCTCGTATTATTCGCGCCAATGAAGCCGATATTGCCGTGTGCGGCGGGACGGAAGCATGCATAAATATCGTCAGCCTCGGTGGGTTTGCCGCGGCACGCTCTCTTTCGACCTCCTTTAATCACCGTCCTGATGAGGCCTCTCGACCGTTCGACAAGTCGCGCGACGGCTTCGTTATGGGCGAAGGAGCCGGCATGCTGGTCATCGAGGAATTGAGCCATGCGCTGGCGCGCGGCGCAAAACCGCTCGCCGAGCTCGTCGGCTACGGGACGACCGCGGATGCTCACCACGTCACTTCTGGTCCTGAGGACGGCGACGGTGCGCGCCGAGCCATGGAGATCGCAATTGCGCAAGCAGGGATTTCGGCGCGCGAGGTTCGTCATCTCAATGCGCATGCGACCTCCACGCCAGTAGGCGACCTAGGTGAGATCGAGGCAATCAAGAGCGTGTTCGGGCGCGATTACGCGATAGCTGTCAGCGCGACGAAATCGGCGACCGGACATCTGCTGGGCGCGGCTGGCGGGCTTGGCGCCATCTTCGCGATCCTGGCGCTCAGGGATCAGGTCGCCCCGCCGACCCTCAATCTGGGCGCGGCCGATCCGGCCGGCGACGGAATCGACTTCGTCGCAAACGAGCCCCGGCCAGTGGAGATGGAGTACGCGATCTCCAATGGATTCGGCTTTGGCGGCGTGAATGCCAGCGCCTTGTTCAGGCGCTGGAACCACCCGGTGGCCTGACGCGAGCGCCAGGGGCAGTCAGGACAGACGCCTTTTGCTCCGACCTTTCATGCTTCTCCGATCCAACGCAAGAAGGAAATGATTTCCATGAACAAGACCAATCCTGGCGTCGCCCTCGTCACAGGGGCATCCTCCGGCATCGGGCGCGCAACCGCCAACACCTTACGGAACGCCGGCTTTCACGTATTCGGAACCAGCCGTCGCACGGCCTCCACACAATCCGACGGCGTTACCATGCTGACTTGCGACGTGACCGACGACGCGTCCGTTGCGACAATGGTCGATGACGTTCTGGCCAAGACCGGACGCATCGACCTGCTTGTCAACAATGCCGGTATGGGTCTGTTTGGCGGCGCGGAGGAGTCCTCAATCGCACAGGCTCAGGCGCTGTTCGAAGTGAATGTCTTCGGCGTTTTCCGCGTGACCAACGCGGTCCTGCCGGCAATGCGACACCAAGGGAAGGGCAGAATCGTTAATTTGAGTTCGGTGCAGGGGTTCATCCCGGCTCCATATTTCGCGCTTTACTCGTCGACCAAACACGCCGTCGAGGGTTATTCCGAATCGCTCGATCACGAATTGCGCCCGTTCGGCATTCGCGTTTCGCTAGTCGAGCCCGCCTATACCCGTACGTCATTCGAGGACAATCTCGCCGCCCCCGATCAGTTGCTTGATATCTATGACTCTGCGCGCGCTGGCATGACTATGACCGTTCGGAAATCGATGGAAAAAGGCGATGCGCCCGAAGTGGTAGCCAAGACCATTTTGGCCGCTGCGATCGATCCCGCTCCGAAGAAACGCTATGCGGCGGGAAAAATGGCGCGCCAGGTCAGTTTCCTGCGCCGTTTCGTCCCCGCGTCCGCATTCGACAAAAGCCTGCGAAAGCAGCTCGGGTTGCCGGTCTGACGTCGCCATCAACAACATCTGACAGTCGCGAAAGGACATTGGAATCATCGGCGCCGGAAAATATTCGCGCGAAAGGTCGAAGCCTAATATTGGCGAACGATGGACGCCCCCATCGTTTCCTGAGCCGGTTCAGCGCGCTCAAAGGTCCCGAGGGTCAGAAAGGCCAGTTCACCCAGACGTCTTCTATCCGGCATCTAAGTGGGCTCGGCAAAGTTCGACTGAGGTCAGTTCACGTCGATGCATGGGGCCGCCTAAATGTTCGCTTCTCACACTCCAAGCTCCCCAAGCCGCAAGGCCGCTTGCGGCCCAAATCCGGTCATTCCTTAACGCAGATTGAGATGGCCCTGCGCTGGCAATCGCTGACAGCTTCTTGAGGCAAAGCGGACACTTCTTGTTGTGCGACCCGCCATGACGATGTCAGGGGTCCTTTGCCGTTGCCGCCACCGACCTCTAGGATGCCTTCTCACCCTCGGGTGTCTGGATCAGCCTCCGCGCCGCATCTGCTCCTGCCGCAAGGATGCGATCCGACAATTCGGTCCCTGCCACCGCTCGGGCCAATTGAAGCGTGCCGATGAGGGTCGCAAAGACACCCATGGCGGCGCCTTCCGGATCCCTGGTCTGCGGAAGCGCTGCAGACAACTGGCGCACCAAAACCAGCAAGCGTTCTGTATAGACTTCGCGCGTTTCGAGCGGCTGACGCGCGAGTTCCGGCAGCAGCGCGGCGTTGGCGCAGCCCGTTCCCGGATTATCCCGGTGCTCAGCCGACAGATACGCCGCTATGCCCATCTCCGGGCCACCGGCGGCCAATACCTCGTGCAGTTGCTGCGACTGGATCTCCATAGCCGCCACCAGGCTTTCGCGCACAAGCTCCGCCTTGGATTGGAAATGTGGATAGAAGGCTCCGTTGGTCAGCCCGGCGTCGCCCATGATGGCTGCCAGTCCGGACGCAGCTATACCGTCACCGCGAAAACGCTGGGCGGCGACCTCCACGATCCGATCGCGTGAGGCGTCCTTTCGGCCCTTCTCGTAACGCATGGCGACGTTTCCTTTCGGCTATTGCATTATGCTTGTAATGTGATATTACGATCGTAATTCAACCAATGGCAAAAAGCTAGCCCTCATGTCTCCGGAGTATCAAATGAGTGCATTTTCGGGAAGAACCGCGATCGTGACCGGAGCCTCCTCGGGCATCGGCCGCGCCAGCGCCGAGGCCTTGGCGCGGGCGGGGTATACCGTCTTCGGGACAAGTCGCAGCAAGGCCGGCAACGGCCCGACGCAGGTGTCCATGCTGACGTGCGACGTGACCGACGGGGCGTCCGTCAGCGCCCTCGTTTCAACCGTGCTGGCCCAGACCGGCCGCATCGACCTGCTGGTCAACAATGCCGGTGTCGGGCTGCTTGGCGGCGCCGAGGAATCCTCGGTCGCACAGGTGCAGGCCCTGTTCGACGTCAATCTGTTCGGCGTCATCCGCATGACCAACGCGGTGTTGCCGTCGATGCGGCGGCGCGGCCAAGGGCGCATCGTCAACATCGGCTCGATTCTGGGATTGGTACCCGCGCCATACTCAGCGCATTACTCGGCGGTCAAGCACGCGCTTGAAGGCTATTCGGAATCGCTCGATCATGAGGTTCGTGCCTTCAACATTCGCGTCTCGGTCATCGAGCCTGCATTCGTGCGCACTGTTTTCGACCAGAACGGCATCGAGCCGGATTCTCTCTTGAAGGAATACGATCAGGCGCGAGCCGGGCTCAAGGCGCTGCTTGCCGATGTGATGCCCAAAGCCGATCGGCCGGAAGTGGTGGCGGATGTGGTCGTCAAGGCGGCGACCGATGCCCGTCCGCGACGGCGCTATACCGCCGGCAAGGCAGCGCGGCAGGTCAGCCTGCTGCGCCGCTTCGCCCCAGCGGAGATGTTCGACAAGACCTTGCGCAAGCAGTTCCGCCTGCCGGTCTGAACAACGGTGAGACCGAGAATTTCACGCACAAACGGCACACCAACAGACACTTTCAGAAAGTCACCGCCATGAAGGCATTCGTTGTCGATAAATATAACAAGAAAGGCATTCTGCGGCTGGCCGAGATGCCCGAGCCGGAGCTGAGGGACAATGATGTCTTGGTCGAGGTCCATGCTGCAGGGGTGAATCTGCTGGATTCGAAGATCAGAACCGGCGAATTCAAACTCATTCTGCCCTATCGCCAGCCCCTCATCCTGGGCCACGACGTGGCTGGGACGGTTATCAGGGTGGGATCAAAAGTCCGCAAATTCAAACCCGGCGACGATGTCTATGCGCGGCCGCGCGATGGCCGGATCGGGACATTCGCCGAATTCATCGCAATCGATGAGGCCGACGTGGCCCTGAAGCCCAAAAACCTCAGCATGGAAGAGGCGGCCTCAATCCCCCTGGTCGGTCTGACCGCCTGGCAGGCGCTCATTGAAAGGGCAGACTTGAAGAAGGGACAGAAGGTCTTCATCCAGGCCGGCTCCGGTGGCGTGGGGACGTTCGCCATCCAACTGGCAAAGCACCTCGGCGCGACCGTTGCGACAACGGTAAGCGCGGCGAGTGCCGATCTGGTCAGGGGCTTGGGCGCCGATGTCGTCGTCGACTACAGGAAAGAAGACTTCGAGAAAGTTCTGTCGGGCTACGACGTCGTCTTGAACAGCCAGGACGCCAAAACGCTTGAAAAATCCCTGAGTGTTCTGAAACCGGGCGGGAAGCTCATTTCCATCTCCGGTCCGCCGGATCCCGAATTTGCCAGGGAAAAGGGACTGAATTTGATGCTGAGGCTGGTGCTGCGCTTGCTGAGCCGCGCTATTCGGGCCAAAGCCAAGCGCCGTGGCGTGAAGTTTTCGTTCCTTTTCATGTGGGCGCAGGGCGATCAGCTGAGCAAAATCACCTCCCTCATCGAATCCGGAGCGATCCGCCCGGTTGTCGATCTGGTCTTTCCATTCGAAGCGACCAATGAGGCCTTGGCTTACGTCGAAACAGGACGTGCCAAGGGCAAGGTCGTCGTCAAGGTCAGATAGCGAGCCCACGCAAGCCCCCATCCGCCAATAGCCAAAACCTCAGCTGTTGCGCGCCGCCACGAAACTGGCGGCTGCTTTCAGCAGGGCTGCCTCTTCGCCGTAAGGCTCAAGCAATTCATGCGCCTGCTTGACCAGCCCATGGAGCTGTCTGCGCGCCCAATTCGTGCCGTGCAGCGCCACCAGCGTCGCCTTGCCGGCGGCGGCGTCCTTGCCGGTCGCCTTGCCCATCTGGCTGGCATCGGCGGTCAGGTCGAGCAGATCGTCGGCAAGCTGGAAGGCAAGCCCGACAGCCGAGCCGAACTCGGCCAGCCTGTCGCGATCCTGTGGTGCGGCGCCGGCAATGATCGCGCCGGCTTCGCAGGCAAAGCGGATCAGCGCGCCGGTTTTCATCGCCTGCAGCCGGATGATGCCGGCCTCGTCGGGCCTGTTGCGTTCGGCTTCGAGGTCGAGCGTCTGGCCGCCGACCATGCCGCCTGCGCCGGCCGCGCGCGCAAGCGCCAGCACCAGGGCCGCCCTGCGCTCCGCCGGCAAGGCCGTCGCCTCATCGGCGATTATGTCGAAGGCAAGCGTCAAAAGCGCGTCGCCGGCAAGGATCGCGGTGGCCTCGTCGAAAGCCTTGTGCACGGTCGGCTGGCCGCGGCGCAGATCGTCGTCGTCCATGGACGGCAGATCGTCATGGATCAGCGAGTAGCAATGCACGCATTCGAGCGCGGCCGCCACGCGGAGTGCCGCTTCGCCATCAGCACCAAAAAGGGCTGCACTTTCCATGACCAGGAACGGGCGCAGCCGCTTGCCGCCGTTCAGCACGCCATGGCGCATGGCAGCCATCAGGCGCTCCGGCCGGGCGATCTCGCCGGCAAGCGTACGGCCGTCGAGCAACAGCCTGAGTTCGGTCTCTATCGCCGCCGCCCGCACCAAAAGTGCGGCTTCAAAGGCCAATTGCTCGTCTTTCGTCATGGCCGGGAGCGGTAGCCGACACTCAGACGTTGCGCAAGAAGCCTCGCGCCATTATGCCGGATGCGGGAGAGTGGCGCGGGTGGGGCGGCTTGACGGAACCGATCGTCGATCATGAAACCGAAGGGCTGGACATGGCGCGACCGAGGCGTGTGAACCGCGCCGGTCTGAAGCGCCTGGCTCGGCGCTGCCTGGTCGTCGCCGCCGTGCTGGCCGCGATACCTATTGTGCTGACCTTCCTTTACCTGCCGTCCTTCGTGCATCCGATATCGACCTTGATGGTCAAGGACCTGGCGACATTTTCCGGCTACGACCGGCGCTGGGTTTCGATCGACGATGTGTCGCCAGTGCTGGCCAATTCGGTGATCATGTCGGAGGATGGGCAGTTCTGCTTCCATCGCGGCGTCGATCTCGGCGAATTGCGCGGCGTCGTCGACGATGCGCTGGCCGGCGAGGCGACGCGCGGCGCCTCGACCATCACCATGCAGACGGTGAAGAACCTTTTCCTGTGGTCACGGCCGCTGGGCTCGGTGCGCAAGGTGGTCGAACTGCCGCTGGCCGTCTATTTCGACGCGGTGATGTCGAAACGGCGGATCATGGAGATCTACCTCAACATCGCCGAGTGGGGCCCGGGCATCTACGGCATCGAGGCGGCGGCCCAGCATCATTTCGGCGTTTCGGCCAAACGCCTGTCGCGGCGGCAGGCGGCACTGCTCGCCGTCTCGCTGCCCAACCCGATCGCCCGCAATCCGGCCAAGCCGGGTCCCGGCTTGAGGCGGCTGGCGTCGCTGATCGAGCGCCGCGCCGGTCGGTCGGGCGCTTATGTCGGCTGTCTTGATTAGGACGAACCGCTGCCGGCTCAAAAAAATTCGCCGCAGTGCTGGCCAAAACGGCGCAGGGCGTGTATAGGCACCCGACTTTCTCAGATTATGGCCCTGACGCGGCCCTTTCACGAGGGCTATCGGGGCATTTTGACCATGTAGTGGAGCATATCCATGGCCGTTCCGAAACGAAAAACCTCTCCGTCCAAGCGCGGCATGCGCCGCTCGGCCGACGCTCTCAAGGCCCCGACCTATGTCGAGGACAAGAATTCCGGCGAAATGCGCCGCCCGCACCACATCGACCTGAAGACCGGCATGTATCGCGGCCGCCAGGTTTTGACGCCCAAGGAAAGCTGAGACCAGCTTTTTCGAAGGGTTTGAATACCAAAAAGACCGGCCATTGGCCGGTCTTTTTGCGTTTGGCGGTCGCCGCGCCGCCAGCTATGCCAAAGACCGGGGCGTCCGTGGCGATACAAGATGCGACGGCAGTGCTGTATTGGGTCCGCATGCCTTGTCGCGGCGCTTCCGCGCGGCGACCGGCCGGCTTCAGAGGACAAGCATGACCAAGCTCACCACAGCACCGCGCGATGTCTTCCAGACCTTCATGAATTTCCCGCTGGTCGAGGATCTCGATGGGCTGAAGGCCGATGTCGCCATCATCGGCATGCCTTACGGCAGTCCCTACACGATCGATGAGCTGATCAACGACCAGACCAACGCGCCGACCGCGGTGCGGCGCGCCTCGCAGCGCATCAGCCTCGGGCTCGATCGTTATGACTTCGACATTGGCGGGACCCTGTTCGACGGACAGGACGTCAAGGTGGTCGATGTCGGCGATGTCCCCGGCGATGCCGCCGGCGGCCACTACGGGCGGGCCGAAGCGGCGATCCGCAAGATCCGCGCCGCCGGCGCCTTGCCGATCACCATTGGCGGTGATCATGGCATTCCGATCCCGATCTTTCGTGCGTTTGACGGCGAAGGGCCGATCACTCTGGTGCAGATCGATGCCCATCTCGACTGGCGCGACAACGTCAACGGCGTCAGGGAAGGCTACTCCAGCCCCATCCGCCGGGCGTCGGAGATGGCGCATATCGCCAGGATTTTCCAGCTCGGCATCCGTGGCCAGGGCAGCGCCCGGCTTGAGGAGGTCGAGGCGGCCCGCGCCTACGGCTCCAACATCATCACCGCCGATGAATGGCAGGATATCGGCACGGCGGCGCTGCTCGGGCGCATCCCGGATGGTGGCCGCTATTACCTGACCATCGACGCCGACGGTCTCGATCCCGCTGTCATGCCGGCGGTCGAAGGGCCGGCGCCTGGCGGCATCAGCTATCGGCAGACGATCGAGCTGATCAAGGGGCTGTTTGCCAAGGGGCGCGTCGTGGGCATGGATATCGTCGAGATCGCGCCGGCGCGCGATGTCAACGAGATCACATCGATGACCGCCGGCCTTCTCATTCTCAATGCCATCGGCGCCGCCGTACGGACAGGCCAGTTCAAGCGCTGAATCCCGGCGTGTCGGCGGTCAGCCGGGGTATTGCGGCTGACMGGGTTGTTTCGCACGGTCTTTTTCCGTGTTTGCGGGCGCATGCGAAAAATCTTGACGGCGTGCCTGCGGAGCACTCTACAGAAGGTGCCCCCATTGTTTTGTGCAATTCCTGTGGGAAACCGCTCCCCGGAATTGCTTGAGGAGACGCCTGATGTTCGGTGCCATCCCGCTGCTGATCGTGCCCTTCGTGGCCTACAATCTCGGACTCCTCGGAATATTCGGCAGCGGCGACGATCCGTGGGCGACCGAAATCTTTTCTTTCCGCATGATGTCTGGCGGGGTGTTTTCGATGACGCTCGGCGACCTGATGGTGGTGATCGGGCTGATCTTCCTGTTCCTCGAAATGGTGAAGTCGGTGCGCACCACGAACGCCTCGATCATGGACCATCTGTTGTCGACACTGGTCTTCGTGGCGTTCCTGGTCGAGTTCCTGCTGGTGAAGGGCGCGGCGCACTCCGTCTTCTTCACGCTGATGGTGATCGCGCTGTTCGACGTGCTGGCCGGTTTCTCGGTCTCGATGCGCTCGGCCAGCCGGGATATCAACTTAAACTAGAGCTCTCAGCCCGGATCGGCGGTGAAGCCCGCCGCTTCGATGCCGGCGATGGCTGCGGCCTCGTCATTGTCCGACGTGTCGCCCGAAATGCCGACGGCGCCGATGACGACGCCCGACTTTTCGCGGATCAGCACGCCGCCGACCACCGGCAGGACGCGTCCGCCCGAGACGTCGGAAATGCCGGCGACGAGATGCGGCCGCTCCTTGGCGAAAGCCTCGATACGGCGCGAGCCCATGCCGATGGCGAGCGCGCCATAGGCCTTGCCGGCCGACATTTGCGGGCGCAGGAACGAGGCGCCGTCCTGGCGCTGGAAGGCAACGAGGTGAGCTCCGGCATCGAGCACGGAGACGCCGAGCGGCTTGAGCTTCAGCTCGGCGCCCTTGGCGAAAGCGGCGTCGATGATTTGCTTGGCCTTTTCGAGGGTCAAAGCGGTCATGGCTGTCTCCTGTTCAAAACGCGTCAATCATCGGCCTGACACGGGAGATGCGAAATCCCGGTTGCGGTTGAAATTACTTCGCGTGGGAAAGCGGAATGGCGGCGGCTCGGAGCGTGCCGTTGACCGACACAGGATAGCGCTGCCGGCTTCCAGATCGGGCGTCGATGAAGAGACCGCCGAGCGCTATTTCTTCTTGGCTCGCGCAGCTTTCTTGACTGGGGCGGCAGGTGCGTTGGCGAGGTCTTCCGCTTCCTTGGCAAGGCGCAAGGCCCGGAGCTTGTTGGTCTTGGCCTGGCGGGCGTCGGCCTCGGCGACATACTCCGCCATCGCCTTTTGCCGCACCGTGGCTGCCTCTTCCTGCTTCTTGAAACGCATATCCGCCCGGGCGCGGGCAGTATCCTTAGAGTTCTCAACCAAGAGCGTTATCCAATCCCATAAATTATGTTTTTCGCCCCTTTGATAGCAGAGCCGGCCTGCAAATGGGGAAATAAGTTGGTTACCAGCCCGCAGTCTATGCGGCGCTCGACGCCTTTCGAGCCACCACCGCCTCATATCCGGCCTGCAATGTGGCGCGAACGGAAGGCCGCCCCGCCGCTGCGACTGGCGTCCCCAGATGGTCGTGGCGCAACTCGTCCATGAACTGCTCCCACATTGGCGGGCCGCCCTTCTCCAGCAGTTCGGCGCGGATCGACAGCTCCTCGCTGACCGGCAGCCAGACGCGGCCCCAGGCACCGAGATGCGCCATGATCGGCACCAGCGTGATTGCCATTTCGGTCAGGCTGTAGATCGCCTTCTGCTTGTGCGAGGGGTCGTCGGCCTTGGTCAGCATGCCGAGTTCCATCAGCCGCTTCAGCCGGTCGGCCAGGATGTTGGAAGCGATGCCCTCGATCGAGCCGTTGAGCAGCTCGCGAAAGTGGCGTTTGCCGCCAAAAATCATGTCGCGCAGGATGATCAGGCTCCAGCGGTCGCCGAACACTTCCAACGACAGATTGATAGGGCATCCCGAGCGGTGTTCGGTTTTCATCCAACTCTCCCCAAAAAAACCAGTTGCATTATCGTACCAGTTTTATTATCGTGCAACCGATTGCAAAACGCAATCAGTTTGAATGTAGGCGAGGAGATTTTCATGACAAAGACCGCAGCACCCGAAATCGTCTCCCAGACGTTCGGCGATTCCCGGGATCCAGCGATGTTGCTGATCATGGGCGCCATGGCCTCGATGCTGTGGTGGCCGGAGGCGCTGTGCAAAAAACTCGCCGGCGAAGGTCGTTTCGTGATCCGCTATGACAACCGTGACACCGGCCTGTCGACCAAATATGCGCCAGGCGAACCGCCCTACACATTCGACGACATGGCGGACAATGCGGCCGGCGTGCTCGACAGCCATGGCATTGCGAAGGCGCATGTGGTCGGGATGTCGATGGGTGGAATGATCGCGCAACGACTGGCGGTGAAACATCCCTCGGGTGTCATCTCGCTGACGGTGATCAGCAGTTCGCCGGTGGGGATCGACACATTGCATCTGCCGGGGACGACCGAGGCCTATATGAAGCACTCGGCCGACGGCGCCAAGGTCGACTGGTCGAACCGAGACCAGGTGGTCGGCTTTGTCGTCAAGGACGCGCACGCCATCGCAAGCACTGCCCATCCGTTCGATGGGAAGGCGATGCGGGCGTTCATTGAACAGGACTATGACCGATCCGGCGGCTTTTTGAGCGCGACCAACCATTTCATGCTGAAAGGTGGCGAGGATCTGAAAGGGCGCCTGCGCGAGATCAAGGTTCCGCTGCTCGTCATCCACGGGACATCGGATCCGATCTTTCCGGTCGAGCATGGCGCAGCCCTTGCCGGTGTTGTCGCCAGCGGACGGCTTGTCCGCATCGAAGGCGGTGGCCACGAACTGCATCCCGACGATTGGGGCACGATTGTCGCCGCCCTCGTCGCGCATACCAAACCCTGAACAGGCGGTGGAGTTGGAACCTTGACACACCCCACTTGCGACAATAGTTAAGTAAATGCTTCAGCGTTTGGTGCTGACTGGCATCGCTCCAGCACCGACGCACCACGAACAGACGAGCAAAAAATGTCCCTGATGTTCCATTTTCATCCGCTGGCCTCGTTCTGCTGGAAACCGCTGATTGCGTTTTACGAGAACGACACGCCCTTCACGCCGGTCATCGTCGATCTCGGCGACGAGCAGTCGCGGGCAGCGTTCCTCAAGGTGTCGCCGACCGGCAAGATGCCGGCGCTGCGAGACGATGCGCGCAACCGCACGGTGCTGGAATCGACTATCGTCATCGAATATCTGGCCGCGCATTATCCGGGGCCGGTCGAGCTCATCCCGGTCGAGGCTGACCTCGCTCTCCAGGTCCGCCAGGCCGACCGTTTCTACGATTTCTATGTGCAGGCGCCGATGCAGAAGATCGTCGGCGACAGGTTGCGGCCGCAGGACAAGACCGATCCGTTCGGGGTCGAGGAGGCGCGCGCGCAACTGCGCAACGCCTATGCGATCGTCGAGGAGGAGATGCGTTCGAAAATCTGGGCGGCCGGCCATACCTTCACCATGGCCGATTGTGCGGCCTCGCCGGCGCTGTTCTACGCCAACAAGGTCGAGCCGTTCGGCGACAGCTATCCCGCCGTGAAACGCTACCACGACCGCCTGCTCAAGCGGCCATCCTTCGCCCGGGTGATCGAGGAGGCGCAGCCCTACTTCAAGTTCTTTCCCTACAACAACGGCTAGCCGCGATGCTGCACGACCCCGCCCAGCTCGATCTGATGTTCCAGGCGCTCGCCGATCCGGCCCGGCGAAGCATGGTCGAACGGCTGTCGCGCGGGCCGGCCTCGGTCAGCCAACTGGCCGAACCGCTGGCGATGTCGCTGTCGGCCGTCGTCCAGCATCTCAGCGTACTCGAGGCAAGCGGGCTGGTGCGTTCGGAGAAACTCGGCCGCGTGCGTACCTGCCAGATCGAACCGCAGGCGCTGCGCAACGCAGAACGCTGGATCAACGAACGGCGGCTGACATGGGAACGCCGGCTTGACCGGCTCGGCGACTTTCTCGCCGAGACCAAAGACTCAGAAAACTGAAGGAGGCCATTCTGACCGAACGATCCGTCGTCCACTCCACCTTCGTGCTTGAGCGCGTCTATCCGGCCGCGCCGGCGAAAGTCTATTTCGCGCTGAGCGACGCGGCCGCCAAGCGGCGCTGGTTCGCCGATCCGGACAGCCCACGACCCAGCCGCTACGAGATGGACTTCCGTATCGGCGGCAAGGAGATCAATGTCGGCGGGCCCAAAGATGGGCCGCTCTATACTTTCGCCGCCACCTATCTGGACATCGTGCCCAATGAGCGCATCGTCTACAGCTACGACATGCTGGCCGGCGATGTCAGAATCTCGGTTTCGCTGGCGACAATGGAGCTTCGCCCGGAAGGCACGGGCACGCGCCTGGTGCTGACGGAGCAGGGCGCGTTCCTCGATGGGCACGACACATCCTCATCGCGCGAGCATGGAACCGGGTTTCTGCTGGATGCGCTGGGCAAGGCACTGGCGGCGGGCACCTAAAACCATAGGAAACGCGAATTGGGATTTTCGCCTATGCTTCCCAGAACTGATCAAGCCAAATATTGAGCTTGAGAAAGCCGGCACTGCTGACCGTATAGACCCGCCTGGTGCCTTCGGCCTTGGCCTGAACCAGACCGGCGTCCAGCAACACCTTCAAATGCTGGGACACGGCCGGGCGTGAGACTGGCAGGCCCGAAGCCAGTTCGTTGACGGTTTTCGGGCCGCGCCGGAGCTCTTCCAGGAGATAGCGCCGGTTGGGATCGGCAATCGCCATGAAGGCGTCAGAAAAGATCATGCCTATACTTGTGGGGCAAAGCTTTTCAAATCTCAACCGTCGGCTTCCGCTTTTCTGAGCCGCAATGCTTCAGGGGTGACCGAGCGATCGGCCGGCTGGGTCTTGAAGGCATCGCGGTCTTCGATCGGCACCGGCGCGCGGCGGCTGATGCGCAGCAGCGTGTAGGCGGCGAGGCATAGATGCGCCAGCGCGGTGGCCAGGAACAGGCCTTCGGGGCGGAACCAGCCCATCAGGGCGGCAGCCAGCAAGGGCCCGATCATGGTGCCGAAGCCGTACAGAAGCAGCAGGCCGCCCGAGACTTTGACGAAGTCCTCGTCGCTGGCATGGTCGTTGGCATGCGCCACGGCGATCGAATAGAGCGTGTAGGCAAAGGCGCCGTAGGCGGCGGTGAGCACAATGACGAGAACCGACGAGTGCGGTTCGAACAGGAAGATCAGGATGGCGAAAAGTGCGGCGCCGAAGGCAGCGCCCGCCAGCACGAAACGGCGGTCGGTCTTGTCGGAGAGGCGTCCGGCCGGAAGCTGCATGGCTGCACCCGCGACAACCACAAGGCTCATCATCAGCGCGATTTCGGCCGTGGAAATGCCGATGCGGGCTCCGTAGACCGCACCCAGCGTGCCCCAGGCGCCATTGGCGATGCCGATCAGCAGGCAGGCGATCGCCGACACCGGCGAGTTGGCATAGAGCCCTTTGACGTCGAGCTTGACGTCCTGCAACGGCTTGGGAGATGAAGCCGACGAGACGGCGGTCGGGATCAGCGACAGGCAGAACAATATGCCGGTGATCATGAACAGGGAGGCCGATCTGACGTCGCCGCCGGCAACGATCATCTGGCCGCCCATGATCGAGGCATAGGTGACCATCATGTAGAGGCCGAAGACGGTGCCGCGGTTCTCATTGGTGGCCTTCTCGTTCAGCCAGCTTTCGATGACCATGAAGGCGCCGGCCATGGTGAAGCCGGTGAAGGCGCGCAGCAGGATCCAGACATATTCGTCGATGATCAGGCCGGTGAGCAGGGCGACGATGGCGCCCGACGCGGCAAAGGCGCCGAACGCCCTGACATGGCCGGCGCGGCGCACGAGGCGCGGTGCGAAGAAGCAGCCGGTGACGAAGCCACCGGCCCAGGCGGTGCCCATTAGGCCGAGCGATGCGGTGGAAAACCCTTCGAGCTGGCCACGCAGCGGCAACAGCAGGCCGTGCAGTCCCGAAGCCGCGAGCAGGAAAGCGGTGCCGCGAAGCAGCGAGAGAATCGGTCTGTAGCTTGCAAACATTGTTTGATCCGGCTGAAGGGGCTTGTCAGTTTTTGAAGACGGGAGCAGCTCTGAAGACAGGTGTATTCGGGCTTTTCGGCGGCGGATGCTCCGACGCCGAAACTAGTGCGAAAACTAGCCGCGGCGAAACAAGGCTTCGGCCGCCGATTTGGTGCTGCCCTTGGTCTGCAGTTCGGCTTCCAGCCGGGCAATCTCGTCACGCAATATGCCGATCCGCTCGGTCAGGTCACCGACCGAAAGCAGCGACAGATCCTGTCCGATCTCATGCGGCCTGGACTTCTTTTTGGGTTCGTCGTCGAAGATCGCCATCGTCGCTCCTCCCTGATCAGCATTGGCCTGATCAGTATTGGCCTGATTTGAGCATTTGCCTGATCCGGCAATCAGCATACATAGGGCAGGGGTGCTGATGCAAACAGCCGGCGACAGACCGGCAGGACCGGGACGGAAAATTTGATGGCGAGCGGACTTAAAATTCCGGCCAAAATGACGGCCATTGCAATTTCGCAGCCGGGCGGGCCGCGGGTGCTGAAACCGGAAACGCGCGACGTGCCGGTGCCCGGCCCCGGCGAAATCCTGATCCGGGTGCGTGCCGCCGGCGTCAACCGGCCCGACGTGCAGCAGCGCAAGGGCGCCTATCCGCCGCCGCCCGGGGCGTCGGACCTGCCTGGCCTTGAGGCATCGGGCGAAGTGGCTGCCCTTGGCGACGAGATTTCGCGCTGGCGCATCGGCGACCGGGTCTGCGCGCTGACGCCCGGCGGCGGTTATGCCGAATATGTCAAGGTTCATGCCGGCAGTGTGCTGCCGCTGCCTGCCGGCTTCACCCATACCGAAGCAGCCGCGGTGCCGGAAAACTATTTTACCGTATGGCACAATGTGTTCGAGCGCGGCGGCCTGAAGAAGGGCGAGACGCTGCTCGTCCATGGCGGTTCGTCCGGCATTGGCACCACGGCGATTCAGCTGGCGTCGGCCTTCGGCGCCTATGTCATCACCACCGCCGGCTCCAAGGAAAAGTGCGACGCCTGCCTGAAGCTCGGCGCCGACCGGGCGATCAACTACCGCGAGGAGGATTTCGTCGCCGCGGTCAAGGACGCCACCGGCAGCAAGGGCGCCGACGTCATCCTCGACATGGTCGGCGGCGACTATGTCCAGCGCAACTACGAAGCGGCGGCGGTCGAGGGCCGCATCGTCCAGATCGCCGTCCAGGCCGGCGCGGTGGCGAGCGCCGATTTTTCCAGGATCATGGTCAAGCGGCTGACCCATACCGGCTCGACGCTGCGGCCACGCACGGTCGAGTTCAAGGCAGCGATCGCCGCGGCGCTGGAAGCGCAGGTGTGGCCGCTGCTCGGCACCCGCAAGGTGTCACCGGTGATGGACATGATCTTCCCGCTCGCCGATGCCTGGCGGGCGCATGAGCGGATGGAAGAGGGCGAGCATATTGGCAAGATCGTTCTCGACGTCGGTTAGGACGGACGTACCGGTATTCAGGTGAGGCCGGCCCGCAAACGGCGGTGCCTGCGCTTCCGGCCTTCGCCGGCCGAAGCCTGCATGAGTGGTTGCCGCAATTAAGGCTACGGCTGGCGTAGGCCGTACTTTAGTACGCTCCGCTCCGGTTCTCGGCATCAGCCATTCTCGACTCGGCCTGACCTGAATCTCGGCACATCCTCCACGCTCGGCCTGTTGGCAAGATGAACAGAACCTTAATTGTGCAATGCAGCATTTGCATTGCGGCTATGCAAAGACGTCTGTTCAATTCGTGGGCAGTGCTGCCTATCTAAGCGTCATCGAAACGAATTGATCCAACAATTGGAGGACTACCATGAACCCGATCCGCGCTTTCCGTAACTGGCGTATGTACAACGAAACCGTGCGCGAGCTGAACAAGCTCAACGCCCGTCAGCTCCACGACCTCGGCATCAGCCGCGGCGACATCGAGCGGATTGCCCGCAAGGCCATCTAACTCGAAGCATGGCCGGCCGTAAGGCCAGGCCATGTGCTGGAAGCAAGAGCCGCAGCAGACGTTTCCCGTCGCCGGTTCCGAGCCCGCTGGACCCTGTCTGGCGGGTTTTGTCGTTTTGGGGCCCTTTTTACGCCTCGGCATCAACGATTGCCGAGGCCGAGGCCTTTTCTGGCCTCGACGCAGTCCGGCGCCCAGCGGCTGCGCCCTGCGCCAAAAACATTGCGAAACGGCAACGGAGCGGTTATACAGGCCGCGAATTTCCCATTTTGGTGGCTCTAAACCACCGCCCGCGCGGGAACGCGGGCGAACGAGAAGGATTTTTTGAAATGGCCAATACGCTGCTGATGCCCAAGGCGACCGCCGTCTGGCTGGTCGACAACACCGCGCTCTCGTTCGAGCAGATCGCGCAGTTCTGCGGGTTGCATCCGCTCGAGGTCAAGGCGATCGCCGACGGCGAATCGGCGCAAGGCATCAAGGGCATGGACCCGATCATGACGGGACAGCTGACCCGTGACGAGATCGCGCGCGCCGAGAAGGACCCGAACCAGCGCCTGAAACTGTCCGATCCCAAGGTTCGGGTGCCGGAATCCAAGCGCAAGGGCCCGCGTTACACCCCGCTGTCCAAGCGCCAGGACCGGCCCAATGCCATCCTGTGGCTGGTGCGCAACCACCCGGAATTGAAGGACGCGCAGATTTCGCGCCTGGTCGGCACGACCAAGTCGACGATCGAACAGATCCGCGAGCGCAAGCACTGGAATTCGGCCAATCTGCAGCCGATGGATCCGGTGACGCTGGGTCTCGCCTCGCAGATCGACCTCGACATGGAAGTCAACCGTGCCTCGCGCGGCCGCGAACAGGCGCAGCCTGTCGGTGACACGCTGCTGCCGGCGGCCCTGACCGAGCGCCTGGTGCCGACGCCGGAGAAGCCGAAGGACGAGGATGCCGAGCTCGACGCCAACGCCGTGTTCGCCAAGCTCTCGGCGCTCAAGTCCAAGAACGAAGACGCGGACGAGGAATAAGGTCTGTGACAATCCAATAAAAAAGCCCGCTCGAAGCGGGCTTTTTTATTTCTAGTCTAGCTCCGCGCCGCCCGGTCCGGCGTCATGCCGTAATCCTCCGAGCGCTCGACCGCGCGGTAGAAATCGGCGAGCTGCTTGCCGCGTTCCGGCTTGAAGATGCGGCCGGCGATGACCACCGAGGCGATGCGGTCGATGCGGAAGGCGCGGAAATCGTCGCGCATCTCGCACCAGGCGACCAGCGTCCACACCTTGCCCCAGAACCACAGGCCGAGCGGCCGGATGTCACGCGCCGTGCCGCGGCCGGCTTCGTCGCAATAGTCGATGGTCAGCACCTGGCGCTTCTCGACGGCGCGCTCGATCAAGTCGATCGCTTCGCGCGCGGCGTCGCTCACCACCCACATCGGCGTGTGGATCTCGGTGCGGGCGATGCGGTCTTTCTCGGCGTCGGGTAGCACGGCGCCGATCTTGACCAGCGCCTCGTCGGCGGCGCGCGCCATGGCGGCACCGCCAAAGGCGCGCACCATGCGGGCGCCGGCGACCAACGCTACGATCTCGTCACGCGTGAACATCAGCGGCGGAAGGTCGAAACCCTCCCTCATCATGTAGCCAACGCCCGCCTCGCCGTCGATCGGCACCCCGGTCGACTGCAAATCGGCGATATCGCGGTAGATGGTTCGCTCGGAAACCTCGAGCCAGGTACCGAGCTTCTGTGCGGTGACCAATCTGCCACCACGCAGATGCTGTACGATCTGGAAGAGCCTGTCGGCACGGCGCATCGTTTGGTCCCTCTGCGTGTTTCTTATGCATGCCGTTGCCCAAAACCGGTTTCGACTTTCGGGCGGCAGGCATGTCCTGTTTGATGCCTGTCGTTATCCCAAAAACCGCTGCGCACTTTTGGGCGACACGCATTATGGCTTCAGTCCTTCGCGCTTGCGCTGCGCGGCGACGAATTCCGCGCCGAAGGACAGTTTCTTCGTCGTCGGCGTGTTGGTGTCGAGTACACGCCAGAAGGGTGCTACGTCGCTCAGCGTCATGCCGCGCTCGAGATCCTCATTGGCGGCTTCGGCGACGGTGCGCAGATGATAGCCGATGGTGACCGGACATGTCACTTGCGCCCGTGCTCGATGGCGAGCGCGGTGCGCAAGGCGCGGACATCCATCTCGACCCCATTGGGAATCGTGCGGATGAAATCATCGACCTGGCGGGCCGTCGGCACCAGCATCGGCTGGCCCTCGACGACATCGCCCATTGTGCGCGGCGTCGGCTTCACGCCATTGATACCCGGCGCGTTCAGCCTGTCGTTCCAGCTTTTCACCATTCATGTCTCCTGACACATCTATGGCATGATGCTCCTGACAGCATTCTGTCAGGAGCCTTCAGCATTGTCCGTGGCGAGCGCCGAATAATTCTGCACCCGCCCACAGGCATCGCCGCCTGCGCGTCATGTCTTTGATCTGGGTGTGGCGATGGCTGTATCCAAGCATTGCCATGAAAAAATCGCCTCAGACCTCGCGGATGCGGCTGCAACCCTGATACATATCGGGCCAGCCAATGTCCTTGCGGATGTCCGCCGGCAACGAGTTCATGAAGCGCTGGGTACGGACTTCATTGCGCATCGTGCGGATCTTGCCGACATAGTGCTGTACGCTGTTCAAAATACCAAAGCTGTTCATGACCATCTCCTCTTCTCTGATGGAGACACTATCGCACACCCCTCCTGACAGCAGTCTGTCAGGAGCATGTCAGGTCGTTGAAGAAAGCTGCGAGGTGCCTTGCTGGCGGCTCGGAAACGAGCCTTTTGTCAGGAACGGCCGGATTGGCAGAGACCATGCAGACAGCGCTTTGACAGCCGCCCACAATGCTGGTCAAAGGCGGCATGTCGAAGCTTCTCGCCCTTGTCATCATCGGCATGATGGCCATTCAGCTGATCAAGCCGCTCGGTTGGCCTGGCTTGAGGCGGCGCGGCGACTTCTGGAAGCTGGCGCTGCTGGCCATGGCCGCCATCTCGCTGGCCGGCGTGCTCGGGCACTGGACATAGAGCGTTTCACCGTTTCACGGAAACGGCGAACCGCTCTATCTCTTTGTTTTTTGCAATTTCCGGACGGAAAACCGCTCACACTTTTCCTGAAATTGCTTTGGCACGGCACCTGTCGTGCCCTTGCCGGAGCAGGCAGGCCTGTGTCAGGTCGGATCGACCGTTCCCATGGCGATCATGCGGATTGCGGTGAGGCTGGGGACGAAGAAGTAATCGCCACCGCGCGTCGTCACGAATTCAGGCAGGTTCGCCGCGATGAAGGGTGTGGCATTGGCCGGCCCGGCCGGAATGACGTGCTTGCTGGATTCGGCCCGGTTGCCGGTCAGCGGGCAGGTGTCGTTGCCGGCCTCGAAATCCAGGCCATAGCTCATCCATTGCTGCTGGATAAATTCGAACTGTCGGAAAATGCTCGAACAGATCGCCATCATGATGACGCCCTGTTCGCCGTCGGGATCGGCATAGGGCAGCCCGCGCCGCAGGATGCGGCGGCGGTTGGTGAGCGTGCTTGCCCCATGCGTGTCGCTCAGCAGCGGGTCGAGCATATCGCGCGGATTGGCGCGGCGAATATGGGCGCCGAACGGGCATTTGGCGCCATCGGGATCATCGCCGTAGCGGAAGCCGGTGCGCAGCCGGGCAAAGGCGGCGAGCCGTTCCTGGTGCTTGACGTCGTCGCGCGGCTTGCACAGCGCGGGGTCGATGCAATCCGCCCAGTCGGCCATCAAGCGCTGGTGGTCGGCCCAGCTCGGCGCGGCCAGCAGCGGAATGCCGGACCGCCAGCGGCCGACCAGCTTGGCCGAGACGGTCTCATAGGCCTCCAGGTCGTCGGCGATGCCGGTAACCTGCTTCCACAGGGCCGCCTGCCGCCGCATCTCGGCCTCGAATCCCGGTACGTCCTGGCGCAGCTTGCGCCAGACCATGAAGGTGCCGTTGCGGGCAAAACCGGATGGCTCGGTGGCGACCGGAAATTCCTGGCCCTCGTCGACCTGGCCGAGGATGAACTCGCCGGTCTCAAGCGCTTTCCAGCTGGTCTTGGGATCGTAGGAGCCTTCGGCGATCTTGCCGGCGCCGATAACGGCGCGCGCCTCTGCGTCGGCCTGGAACTGGCCGCGAAACACCGGATCGCTGATGCCGTCGGTGAAGCCGAAGGGCTCCTTCGGCTGCGGGACCATTGTCCCGTCGGGGCCTGGATCCATCAGCGCGGCGGAATCCTGCCAGAGCCCGGAGCCGTCGGCGCCATGCCCGGCGAGCAGCGCAACGCCGCCGTTGGACTTGTCGGCAAGCTCCTGCAGCCATGTCGTCCACAGGGTAAGCTCAGGCAGCGGCGTGCCGTTCGGATTGGCGCCGACATTAAGCGACACCCAGACATGGGCCGGGCGAATGGTCCCGTCGAGATGCGAGCGCCACACGGGGTCCCAGTGTTTTGGCGCGCTGCCTTCGACGTCGCCGAGGATGTCGGCGCGGCAGCCCATGCCGTCAATGAACTCGTCGGGCAACAGTCGCAGCGTGCGGGTCGGCAGATCGAGTGCGCGCAGGCCTAGATAGGTGAAGCCGATGTTGAGCGTGATCGGCGGCTTGCGCAGCAGCGTGGGTCCGGCGCCGCCAGCCTCCGACTTTCCCCATGGCTCGGCGGTGGTGATCCGCGGCCGAACGCCTTGCACGAACAGCCGGCCAGCAGCAGCATCGGCGATGGTGAAAAACAGATGCCGGCTGTGCGGAAAGCCAAAACGGCCATAGGGACGATGGATGTTGCCCTGGAGGTCGGGAAGGTCGAGTTCGATCATCGCGCCCACTCCGCCGCCGGCGCCCGGATTTCACCGGCCTGCTGTGTAGGTTCCGCCGGATCGTCCGGCTTTATGGCGCTGACAAAGGCACCGAAGCGGGCGTGAAGTGCTGTGTCGTCAAGGCCCTGCGCCTCGATGGCGAAACGGGTGAAATGCTGCTGCACGAACAGCGATTTCAGCACCGAGGGCAGGTCGGCGCCGGGTGCGGTCGGGAAGGGGGTCATGCCCTGGTGGAAGACCTTGCGATACAGGCTCCAAGCCATAAGCAATGTCAGGATGACCAGCAGCGAAACCACGGCGACGCCCCATGTGGCTGCTGTCGCGATCCATTGCGCAAAAGCATTGTGAACGCCGAAGACAGCGAAGACGCCGTGCAGAAGCAGGACCGCAAGCCAGATTACGATCGCGCCGCCGGTAGCGATGCCAACCGGCTTGAGCGCGCCGATCTCCAGCTTCTTGTCTTTGACGTCGAGTCCGTCGGGCCAGTAGTCGTTGAACGGCATCGTCGTCTCGATCTGGCAGCGCTTGATATAGGCGTGAAACCCGTCCGCGGAATCGATGCCGTCGAAGCCGACGCAATGGCCGAAGATGATCACCAGATCGCGTTTCATCGTCGCCCACAATTGATCAGTGTAGGCGCGTAGAGCATCGCCTTCGGCCTGTGCGTCGATATCGGCCGCAAACAGCAGAAAAGGCGTACCCAGTTGATCTACGGGCTGCGGTGCCAGCGGATTGACACTGCGCACGGCGCTGACCAGCGCATCGGTCGACATGCGCCCGTTGAAGGCTGGTCCATGGATGATGACGAACCGGGCGAGGTGGTTCAAAGTGTTGAGCGAGAAGGGTGAGGGCCGTGCATCCGGCGGCGATTCCGCCGTCTGCTTGCCGGTGGCCAGCAACGCCAGCTTCTGCGCCAGCAGTTGCCGGTGCGAGCGCGAACGGCCGATCTCGTCGGGGTCGATCATGATGTCGACCCGGATCGGGGCGAGGACCGTCAGGAAATAGTGGCCGCCGTCAAGGTTTGGCATCGGCCGCCCCACGCTTCTTTTCGAGCATGTCGATGAATTCGTTCCGCGCCTTGTCGGCCTTGCGCGTCGCCACCGAGGCGATCGGGGCAAAGCCCGGCGATGCCAGCGAGTTGGCCACCTTCACAAGCGCCTCCTTGTAGGCCAGTGCGAAGGCCTTCGGGTCGCTGCTGGCGTGGATTCTGGCGAGCTTCAGCACCTCGTTTCGGACACGCAGCGCCCCCTTGATGTCGCGCTGCGCTGCACCCGGCGTGGCGTTGTAGTAATAGTTGGTATGGATCTGGTTGGCGCCGATATAGTCCTTGAAGCTCGAGATCGGGATCGAGTGCGGATATTTGGTGCTGGCATACCAGAACATGTCCAGGCCGCTCGGAATTCCATCGGCAAAGGCGTCGATATACTGGTCCCAGGTGCCGTTGAAATTGGACAGGAACAGCATGTAGTCGTTCTGGATGGCCTGCTTGCCCTGGCCGAGATCAGGCCATTGGCCGCGCCGGATGATCACCCAGCGCGCGAAATGAATGAGCTTCAGCCCAAGTAAACCCGACAGCTGCGCGGGCCCGGCGCGCGCCACCAAGAAAATCAAGTGCTGGATCCAGGTCCACCGAGGCCGCATCGGCGTCAGCACGTTCATTGCATATGCTTTGCCGGCAATGTTCGACATGCCACCCTAAACCCCTTGCCCAATGGCAGAATGACCCAGCAGCCCTGAATCCGCAAGGCGGTGTTGCAGAAGTAACGCCGGTATGGCGCATTCATGTTGTTTTGACTTGAAATATTCTTCCCCCTAATCCATTGGAGGGATGCCGAAATCAACAGTATTTCGAAAACAATCGATCCAGTTCTCCGAAACCCGGTTAGCCTGAGCCGGCGCCCACGCTGGTCAATCGGCGAGGACCTGCCCGACCAGATGTTTGGCCCAAGCACGGTAGCCGGCTTCCGAGGCGTGAAAACCGTCGGAGGCAAAACCCTCTTGAGGGTTGGTGATCGGCAGCCGCGGTGCCGGTACGGCGCCGCGCTCGAAACACAAGCGCTCGCCCATGCGGTTCATGGCGGTGGCGCGGATCTCGAGAATCTTGCCGAGCACCGGCGGCATGGCCGGCGCGCGGGTGAATTCCAGCACCGGCGACCAGACGACACGCGCCTCCGGCCATTTGGCGCGCAGGGCGTAGAGCAGGCCGCCGAACTCCTTCTTGAAGCGCGGCACCGAGTGGAAATTCTTGGTGTCGTTGGTGCCGATGGCCAGAACAATGTGCGTCCACGGATCGGCCGACAGATTGGGCAGCACATGGTCGCGGATCTGGCCGGACGTTGCCGAGTTGAAGCCGGCGGCGCGCCAGCGTACGGCGTTGCCGGTGCGTTGCGCGATCATGACGGCAAGCTGCGCGGCAAGCCCGTCCTCGGAATTGCCGATGCCGACCGAGGCGGCCGAGGAATCGCCCAGCACCAGCAGCGAGATCGCCGGCGCCTTGCCGGATATCTCGTGCATGACCGGCCCTTGCGCCGGCAGCATGCGGGTGGTGCGGCGGCGCACGCCAAGCCCCTGCCAGACGTAGACAGGGTAAGCGAGCCAGGTGAGAAGGGTCGGGAAGCGCATGGCAAACCGTTTAAAGATCAGCGGCAGCCTTAGCGCATGTTCGGGCGCAGGTGAACGCGCTTCTAGAGCAGTTCACCGTTTCACGGAAACGGCGAACCGCTCTAGCTCCTTGGTTTTTCGCAATTCCCAAGGGAAAACGCTACGCGTTTTTCCCGGGAAAACCGTTCCCACTTTTCCTGGAATTGCTCTAGTCGCAGCAGCTCGGTTTGTCCGCGTGCCTGTCCTGATATTCGTCATGCAGCCGCACCCAGTCCATCAGGCTTTGATAAGCGCCGTTTTCGCCGCGGCCCTTCGGCGTCATGTCGAGATACTCATAAGTACCGATCTGCGCCTCGCCGCCGCGGGCGCGCGACGTGAAGGTGAGGAAGATGTCGCCATTCTCGTCCTTGTAGAAGACGCTGGTGCCGGGAAGGTCCTTCGAGGTCCGCGGACGGGTCTCGAAATTGTAGGTGGTGTCACCGGCCGCGATCTGCTTGTCGGTGAAGGAAACCTGCATGTCGAAGTTGAAATCGGACGCATAGGACGACACCCAGTCGAATTTCCAGCCCATGCGCTGCTTGTAGGGCAACAGCTCCGCCAGCGGCGCGCGCGCAACCACGACCAGAGACACGTCGTGGTGCCTGAGATGCTGGTTGGCGCCGTCGATATGGTCAGCAAGGAACGAGCAACCTTCGCAGCGATGATCCAACCCTGGCGTCATCATGAAGTGGTAGACGATGAGTTGGCTGTGGTTGGCGAACAGCTCCGCCAGGTTCTTCGGACCTTGCTCGGTCTCGAAGACGTAATCCTTGCGGATCTTCAACCAGGGCAGGTCTCGCCGCTCGGCAGCGATGCGCTCGCGAAACCGCGTCAGCTCCTTCTCGCGCGCCAGATGCGCCTTGTGCGCCTGGAACCAGTCTTCGCGCGAAACCACCTTGTTGCGATGCATGAACCTCTCCCTGTCTGCACCCCCAAGGACGTTCGGGATGGGCAGGAACCGACATCGCTGCAGGTTTCGGCCGAAAGGGAAATAAGGATGCTGACGTCCGATCCCAAGACCGGGCTCGCCACAAACAAAAAAACCCGGGCGCATCGGCCCGGGTTTGTATGACAACGGGAGGACGGCGCTCAGGCAGCCTGTTCGAGGCTTTCCTTCCATTTTCCCAGCGCCGCCAGGTGGTTCATGTGGGCGCGATGGGTGAAGGCGGCCTGGCCGGCGGCGACGTTCGATGCCTTGCCGCTCCATGCCTTCTGCGGGGCGGCCTGCAGCGCGCGGCCGTAGGAGAAGGTCAGCTTCCAAGGATGCGGGCCGATGGCGTTGATGGCGTTAAGGTTGGCGGTCGCTTCCTCGTCCGACTGTCCCCCCGAGAGGAAGGCGATGCCGGGCACCGCAACCGGCACCACTTCCCGGAACAGCTTGATCGTCTTCTCGGCGATCTCCTCGGGGCTGTTCGTCTTGCCGGATTTCTTGCCTGATATGACCATGTTCGGCTTCAGGATGGTGCCTTCGAGCACGACGCGGGCCGCATGAAGTTCGTCATAGAGCTTGATCAGCGTCGCCTTCGAGACCGCGTAGCAGGTGTCGATGTCGTGGGCGCCGTCCATCAGCACTTCCGGTTCGACGATCGGCACGATGCCCGCTTCCTGGCAAAGTGCGGCATAGCGGGCGAGCGCATGGGTGTTTGAGGCGATCGAATTGGCCGAAGGCACGCCCTTGCTGGTATCGATGTCGATCACCGCGCGCCATTTGGCGAAGCGAGCGCCGAGCTTGTAGTAGTCGGCGAGACGCTCGCGCAGGCCGTCCAGGCCTTCGGTGATGGTGTCGCCGGGAAAGCCGGCCAAAGGCTTTGCGCCGGCATCGACCTTGATGCCGGGAATGGCGCCCGCCGCCTTGATGATGTCGACCAGCGGCGTGCCGTCGGCGGCCTTCTGGCGGATGGTCTCGTCATAGAGAATGACGCCGGAAATGTACTTCGTCATCGCGTCCTTGGCGCGAAACATCATCTCGCGGTAGTCGCGGCGGCTGTCGGCGGTTGATTCGACGCCAATGACGTCGAAGCGCTTCTTGATGGTGCCGGAGCTTTCATCGGCTGCCAGCAGGCCCTTGCCGCCGCCCACGATCGCGGCGGCGATATCTTCGAGACGTTCGCTCATTGTTGCTTCTCCTGAAGGGGTCTGTTCCGCGCTTAACGGAAGTCTACCGCCAAAGGAATGGCATCGGAAAGCTCGAATCGATTGAAAGTTCCCGGCGCGTCGTTTGGCGCGGCCGTTCCGCTCAGGCCTGCTTTTTCAGCACGTCGACGCCGGGCAGCGGCTTGCCTTCCATCCATTCCAAGAACGCGCCGCCGGCGGTCGAGACATAGGTGAAATCGTCGGCGACGCCGGCATGGTTGAGCGCGGCCACCGTATCGCCGCCACCGGCGACCGAGACAAGCTTGCCGGCCGTGGTGCGGGCTGCCGCGTGCTTTGCCGCCGCCACCGTCGCATGGTCGAAAGGCTCGATCTCGAAGGCGCCGAGCGGGCCGTTCCAGACCAATGTCGCAGCGCGGTCGATCCATTCGCCGATCGCCTTCACGGTCTTTTCGCCGACATCGAGGATCATGCCGTCGGCTGGTACATCAGAGATGGCGACGGTCTCGCAGGCGGCGCCCGCCTTGAATTCCTTGGCGACGACGCCGTCGACCGGCAGGATGATGGCGCAGCCGGCTTCGGCCGCCTCGATCATGATCTGCTTGGCGGTCGGGGCAAGGTCGTGCTCGCACAGCGACTTGCCGACAGCGGTGCCGCGCGCGGCGAGGAAGGTGTTGGCCATGCCGCCGCCGATCACCAGCGCGTCGACCTTCTTCACCAGGTTCATCAACAGGTCGATCTTGGTCGACACCTTGGCGCCGCCGACAATGGCAACGACGGGACGGACCGGGTTGCCCAGACCCTTCTCCAGCGCTTCAAGCTCGGCCTGCATGGTGCGGCCGGCATAGGAGGGCAGCAGACGCGCCAGCCCTTCGGTTGAAGAATGGGCGCGATGGGCAGCGGAAAAGGCGTCGTTGACGAAGATGTCGCCATTGGCGGCAAGCCTTTCGGTGAAGGCCGGATCGTTCTTCTCCTCGGTCTTGTAGAACCGGGTGTTTTCGAGCAGCAGCACGTCGCCCTTGTTCATGGCGGCGACTGCGCTTCCCGCAGTGTCGCCGACGCAGTCGCTGGCGAAGCCGACGGGGCGGCCGAGCACCTCAGCGGTCGCCTTGGCGATCGGCTCCAGCGAGAATTCGGCCGAGGGGCCGTCCTTGGGCCGGCCGAAATGGGCGAGCAGGATGACCTTGGCGCCCTTGCCGGACAGTTCGGCGATGGTCGGCGCGATGCGCTCGATGCGGGTGGCGTCGGTGACCTTGCCGTCGGCGACGGGCACGTTGAGGTCGACACGCACCAGCACGCGCTTGCCGCTGATATTGCCGATATCGTCGAGTGTCTTGAAGGCGGCCATGCTGGTTCCTTTCCGTGGAAAATCGCCGGGACCATACCTCGCATCGATGACGATGCAAGGCTTAGGCCGGGGTGCGAGCTAAATTTTAAGGTCAGGGCGAAGGGCAGCGCGGACAGATCGCCGTCAGTCTTCGGTCGTTGCCTTTTCCGCCGTCGGCTCCGGGGCGGGCTTCTCGTCGGCTGGGACCTCTGCGACCTGCGTTTCCGTCGGCTTGCGCCAGTTGCGGATGAAGGCGGAGACACGGTCGCCGATCTCGCCGGCGCTGAGGAACACCGGCACCCGCGCCACCGGCGCAGTCGGCTCGAAGGACAGGCCGACGCCCGTGATTTTCCCCTTGTCGTCGACGTCGCGGACGATCAGCTCGATCGGGCCGATCAGCACACGGTCGGCATATTCGGCATGGCCGCCGAGCCTTGCCGCCACCAGCGCGCCGACGGTGAGCTTTTGCTCGGCTTCGGTGAGGCCCGGAGCGTAGGCGGCCTCCAGTTCTCCGGCCGAGCGAGCCGGATCGACGGCGAAAGCGCCGAAGAAATCGGCATCCTCCGGGTCGACCACGGCGCGGCTGGCAAACAGCTTGTCGAGCAGGCGCGGATAGCGGTCGGGCACGAAAATGTAGACCTGGTCGCCGGCGGCGAGCCGACCCATATCCTGGAAGCGCATCGAGCGGCCGTCGCGCAGCACCAGCGAGGGCCTGGCCCAGCGCGGGATGCGCTCGCCGCGCGCCACCGGGCTGCCGGGCGCGACGCGATAGGCGAGCAGTTCGTGGTGAGCGGAGCCCGGCAGTTCGAGCTCGACCTTGTCGAGCGGTCCGAGCCGAGCCGGCACGATCAGGCCGAGCCGGCGTGCCAGCGGCCCGACCGTCCAACCCTGCACCACCAGCGACACCAGTACGATGATGAAGGCGGTGTTGAAGATGACGCGACCATTCTCAAGGCCGCCGAGCAGCGGGGTGATCGCTAGCAGGATCGACACGGCGCCGCGCAGGCCAACCCAGGACACGAAAGCGACCTCGGGGCGCGGCAGGCGGAACGGGATCAGGCAAAGCCAGACGGCGACCGGGCGCGCGACGAACATCAGGAACAGGCCAAGCAGCACCGCCGGCACCAGGATCGCCGGGAATTGCGAGGGTGTCGCGAACAGGCCGAGGATCAGGAACATGATGATCTGCGCCAGCCACGACATGCCGTCCTGGAAGCGCTTGAGGATGGTGACCGCGCGGATGTCGGAATTGCCGGCAATCAGCCCGGCGAGATAGACCGCCAGAAAGCCCGAGCCGCCGATGGCGCCGGCGGCGGCAAACACCATCAGCGACAAGGTCAGCACGAAGATCGGCAGCAGGCCGTGGTCGAGATTGAGCCGGTCGACGAGGCGCACGATGCCGAGCCCGCCAAGCACGCCGACAATGGCGCCGAGGCCCATATTGAGCAGGAAGCCGAGGATCAGGTCGGTGACCAGCACATGGGTCGCGGGATTGGCGTGGGCGGCGATGACCTCGACCAGCGTGATGGTCAGGAAGATGGCGATCGGGTCGTTGGTGCCGGATTCAACCTCGAGCGTCGCGCGCACGCGTTCGCGCAGATTGATCTCGCCAGCGCGCAGCAGGAAGAACACCGCGGCCGCGTCGGTCGAGGCGACGGCAGCCCCCAGCAGGAAGGATTCCAGCCAGCTGAGGTCGAGCAGATAATAGGCGGCGGCGCCGAACAGGCCGGTGGTCAAAAGCACGCCAAAGGTCGCCAGCGACAGCGCCGGCCCGGCCGCCTGGCGCAGCGCGTTGAGCGGTGTGCCGAAACCGGAATCGAACAGGATGACGGCCAGCGCCAGTGAGCCGGCAAAATAAGCCACGCGCGCATTGTCGAATTCGATGCCGAGACCGTCGGTGCCGGTGGCAAGGCCGATGCAGAGGAAGAGCAGCAGCAGGGGAGCGCCGAAGCGGAAGGCGATCAGGCTCGAAAACGCGGCGGCGACGACTAGCGCTGTGCCGACCAGCGTGACGAGATAGATCGCATGCTCCATCCGTGACTTGCCCCTCGAATTCCTCTTCCTCCCGATTTACGGGAGAGTGGGGCGAAGGCATGGCCAGTGCAAGGCGGGAGGGTGGTTTTTTGCCCTATGCCGCTGATTTTCGTGCATTTTGGCCGGTCGGGCTGGCTTGGCACGCGCTCCGACGAAAAACGCCCGGACAAAGCCGGGCGTTTGAAGCTGCGAGACGATGTTTGTGATCAGGCGATGGTCTTGCCGAAGGCGACCGAGGTGTCGGCCATACGGTTGGAGAAGCCCCACTCATTGTCGTACCAGGACAGCACCGAAACGAAGTTGCCGTCCATGACCTTGGTCTGGTCGAGCGCCATGATCGAGGAGCGCGGATCGTGGTTGAAGTCGATCGAGACATTCGGGTGATGAGTGACGCCGAGAATGCCCTTGAGCTTGCCGTTGGAGGCAGCGATCACCGCTTCGTTGATCTCCTGCACAGTGGTCGCGCGCTTGGCGATGAACTTGAAGTCGACAACCGAGACGTTGGGCGTCGGCACGCGGATCGAAATGCCGTCGAGCTTGCCCTTGAGGTCGGGCAACACGAGGCCGATGGCCTTGGCGGCACCGGTCGAGGTCGGGATCTGCGACAGCGCGGCGGCGCGAGCGCGGTAGAGATCCTTGTGCATGGTGTCCAGTGTCGGCTGGTCGCCGGTGTAGGAGTGGATCGTCGTCATCATGCCCTTTTCGATGCCGACGGCGTCGTGGAGCACGGAAGCCAGCGGCGCCAGGCAATTGGTGGTGCAGGACGCGTTCGAGATGACGATGTGGTCCTTGTTCAGCTTGTCGTGGTTGATGCCGTAGACGACGGTGAGGTCAGCACCTTCGGCCGGGGCCGAAACGACGACGCGCTTGGCACCGGCGGTCAAATGCGCGGCGGCCTTATCGCGGGCGGTGAAGATGCCGGTGCATTCGAGCGCGATGTCGACGCCCAGTTCCTTCCACGGCAGCTGTGCCGGGTCCTTGATAGCGGTGACCTTGAAGGTCTCCTTGCCGACGGTGATCTGATCGCCGGAAACGGACACTTCATGCGGGAAGCGGCCATGCACGCTGTCATAGCGCAGCAGGTGCGCGTTGGTCTCGACCGGGCCGAGATCGTTGACGGCGACGACGTCGATGTCCTTGCGGCCGGATTCATGGATGGCGCGCAGGATGTTGCGGCCGATGCGGCCAAATCCGTTGATGGCAACTCTGACGGTCATTTTACTCTCCCTGGGAGCTCGAAGGCGGCAGATGGGTCCGCAGCTTCATAGCTGCGGAAGCGGAAAGAATCCAGCCGCAGCGACGTGGATTTAAATCGATTAGGTTGGGCCAGTCCCGCGAAGCCGCCGCAGCGGTTCGCGGGAATGACACCGAGCTTACTTGCTGTGCAGGCGGGCTTCCGCTGCCTTGGCAGCGGCTTCGGCGGTGATGCCGAAATGCGGGTAGAGCTGTTCGATGGTGCCGGAAGCGCCGAAGCCGTGCATGCCGATGAAGATGCCGTCGGAGCCGATCAGGTGATCCCAGCCCTGGCGGATGCCGGCTTCGATCGCCATCTTGATCGGCGCGTTGCCGATGGTCTTCTTGCGGTAGGCTTCGCTCTGCTGGTCGAACAGTTCGAAGCAAGGCACCGAGACGACGCGGGTCGGGTGGCCGTGCTTTTCCAACAGGTCGCGGGCGCCGAGCGCGATCTCGATCTCGGAGCCGGTGGCGAAGATGGTCACCGCGGCGTCACCGCTGGCCGCGGCCAGTTCATAGGCGCCTTGGCTGCTGAGGTTCTTGGCCGAGAATTCGGTGCGCACCGTCGGCAGGTTCTGGCGGGTTAGCGCCAGCGTCGACGGCGTCTTTTCCGATTCAATGGCGATCTGCCAGCATTCGGCGGTTTCCACCGCGTCGGCCGGACGGAAGACATTGTGGTTCGGGATGGCGCGGAGCGCCGCCAGATGCTCGACCGGCTGGTGGGTCGGGCCGTCTTCGCCGAGGCCGATGGAATCATGGGTCATGACAAAGATCGAGCGGATGCCCATCAGCGAGGCCAGCCGCATCGACGGACGGGCATAATCGGAGAAGCACATGAAGGTGCCGCCATAGGCGATGAGGCCGCCATGCAGCGTCAGGCCGTTTAGCGCGGCGGCCATGCCATGCTCGCGGATGCCGTAGTGGACATAGCGCTGGCCGTAATCGTCCGGCGTGATGTTCTTGGTCTGGCTCGTCTTGGTGTTGTTGGAGCCGGTGAGGTCGGCGGAGCCGCCGATGGTTTCCGGCACCGCGCCGTTGATAACTTCAAGCGCCATTTCCGACGATTTGCGGGTGGCGACCTTCGGCTTGTCGGCCGACAGCTTCTTCTTGTAATCGGCAATGACGGCGTCGAAGTTGGACGGCAGCTTGCCGGCGAGGCGACGCTCGAACTCGGCCTTCAGCTTGGCGTCGGCCTTGGCCAGACGCCCTTCCCAGTCGGTGCGCGGCTTGTCGCCGGCCTTGCCTGCGGTGCGCCAGGCGTCGAGGATGTCGGCCGGAATTTCGAAGGGCGGCGAGTCCCAGTTGAAGAACTTGCGCGCGCCGGCGATCTCGTCGGCGCCGAGTGGCGAGCCGTGCGCCTTGTTGGTGCCGGCCTTGGTCGGTGCGCCGAAGCCGATGGTCGTCTTGCAGGCGATCATCGTTGGCTTGTCGGAATGGCGGGCCGCCTCGATGGCATAGGCGATCGCTTCCGGATCGGTGCCGTCAATGTGGCTGGCGTTCCAGCCCGAGGCCTGGAAGCGGGCGACCTGGTCGGTGTTGTCGGCGAGCGAAACCGGACCGTCGATCGAGATGTTGTTGTTGTCCCAGAAGACGATCAGCTTGTTCAGCTTGAGATGGCCGGCCAGCGCGATGGCTTCCTGCGACACGCCTTCCATCAGGCAGCCGTCGCCGGCCAGCACATAGGTGTAGTGGTTGACAAGGTCGTTGCCGAAGGCGGCGTTCATGATGCGCTCGCCGAGCGCGAAGCCGACCGAATTGGCGAGGCCCTGGCCGAGCGGGCCGGTCGTGGTCTCGATGCCGGTGGCATGGCCGTATTCGGGATGGCCGGCGGTCTTGGAGCCCAACTGACGGAAATGCTTGATCTGGTCGATCGTCATGTCTTCGTAGCCGGTCAGGTGCAGCAACGAATAGAGCAGCATCGAACCGTGGCCGGCCGACAGGATGAAGCGGTCGCGGTCGGGCCAATGGGGGTTCTTCGGATCATATTTCAGGAAGCGGGTGAACAGCACGGTGGCGATGTCGGCGCAGCCCATGGGCAGGCCGGGGTGGCCGGACTGGGCCTTTTCGACAGCGTCCATGGCGAGAAAACGGATCGCATTGGCCATCCGGTCATGTTGTTCACGCGACGTCATGGTACCTCCGGGGTGGGGATTTGTGGGCTTGGCAGAGCCCTGGAAAGGGTGCGCGACACATAGCAGGCGCGGGCTTTTAGTCAACAAATCGGCTGCACATTTGCCGGTCTTGTGATGCCGGCGGCAGGCCTACATTAGCGTTAGCGGGGGACAGTCGCGAGAGCTTTGTTGACGTTGCCTTCACCCGGTGCCTAATGTTTCCTTGTTAACGCGTTCTGAACGCGAGCGATTCGGTGATGGGCAGGGCACAGGACGAAGGCCATGACCGGGGAAACCACACTCAAGGAAGTCATCCACAGGCTGGGTAAGGCCATCGAGGGGCTGGAAAACGCCGTCGCTGCCAAGCTCGAGCACGAGCGCGACTATTCCGAAGCCGAGGCTGAAGTGCAGCGCATGAACGCCGACCGTTCCCGGCTGGCGCAGGAACTCGACAATTCCGAAGCCCGCGCCGAACGGCTGGAAGATGCCAACAAGGAAGTGTCGCGCCGACTGGTAACCGCCATGGAAACCATCCGCGCGGTGCTGGACAGATAGGAGCTGCAGGCCATGGCACAGGTCACGGTTTCCATCGACGGCAAGCAGTACCGCATGGCTTGCGACGAAGGCCAGGAAGAGCATCTGATCGACCTCGCCGAACGCTTCGACCGTTATGTCTCGCATCTGAAGGATTCGTTCGGCGAGATTGGCGACCAGCGGCTGACGGTGATGGCCGGCATCATGGTGATGGACGAGTTGTCGGAGCTGCAGAAGCGGGTCAAGGGCATGGAGACCGAAGTGCAGACGCTGCGCAAGACGCGCGACGATGCGCTGACCAAGGCCGACAAGAACGACACCGTGCTGACCAGCGCGCTCGGCGCGCTCGCCCAGCGCATGGAGGACCTGGCCACGTCGCTAGCGGTCAACAAGGCCTGAGCGCAACCTTTCCCGCAGAAACGAAAGATTGTCGGGCCCAATGTCGGGTCTGTAGAACGAAAGTGCTCGTTCCGTCGCCGACAAGAGTTTCCTATTGTCTTTCCGTCGCAATTTATGCGCTAAGATGCGGCAATGCCGGAGCGTGGCCGCCGCCTTGGTGCCGCTCCTAACGAAATCTGTTGCAGGGGAAATGTGCCATGAGCCTTCGTATCAACGACATCGCGCCGGACTTCACCGCCGAAACCACGCAAGGGACGATCAATTTCCATGACTGGATCGGCGACGGCTGGGCGATCCTGTTCAGCCACCCAAAGAATTTTACCCCGGTCTGCACGACCGAGCTTGGCACGATGGCCGGGCTCGAGGGCGAGTTCAAAAAACGCAACGTCAAGGTCATCGGCATTTCCGTCGATCCGGTTGCGAGCCACGACAAGTGGCAGGCCGACATCAAGACGGCGACCGGCCAGACGGTGAACTACCCGCTGATCGGCGACAGGGACCTCAAGGTGGCCAAGCTCTACGACATGCTGCCGGCGGGTGCCGGCGAGACGTCGGAAGGCCGCACACCGGCCGACAACGCCACGGTGCGCTCGGTCTACGTCATCGGGCCGGACAAGAAGATCAAGCTGGTGCTGACCTATCCGATGACCACCGGCCGCAACTTCGACGAGATCCTGCGCGCCGTCGATTCCATGCAGCTGACCGCCAAACACCAGGTGGCGACGCCGGCGAACTGGAAGCAGGGCGAGGACGTGATCATCACAGCTGCTGTCTCCAACGAGGATGCGATCAAGCGCTTCGGCGCTTTTGATACGATCCTGCCCTATCTCAGGAAGACCAAACAGCCGTCCGCCTAGGTTTTCTCGACCCGGGTCGTTTTCGATTTTTGTCCTGTTTCTGGCAAGGCGTGCTTGACGAGTGCGCCTTGCCAGATGACCATGCTCTTGGTTCGTTCCGGCAGAGAAGATCATTCCTGCCGGAGCGAGGGGCAGGGGACCGGAAAATGGACGCAGCTTTGGCCAAGCCGCTGGTCAGCGGTTTCTACGACAAGCCGACCGGAGCCATACAGTATGTCGTCGCCGATCCGGCGACGAGGCGCTGCGCCATCATCGACCCGATCCTCGATTTCGACGAAAGGTCCGGCGCAACGGCGACAAAGAGCGCCGATGCCTTGCTGGATTTCATCCGGGAGAACGGACTGGAGCTCGAGTGGATCCTCGATACCCATCCGCATGCCGATCACTTCTCGGCAGCGCATTACCTCAAGGAGAAGACCGGCGCACCGACCGCGATCGGCGACAGGGTCGTCGAGGTCCAGGCGCTGTGGAAGGCGATCTACAACTGGCCGGATTTTCCCGCCGACGGCTCGCAGTGGGACCGGCTGTTTGGCGAAGGCAATAGCTTTCGGATCGGCAGCCTTCCGGTCAAGGTGTTGTTTTCGCCCGGCCACACGCTGGCTTCGATCACGTATGTCATAGGTGACGCCGCCTTCATCCACGATACGCTGTTCATACCCGACAGCGGCACGGCAAGGGCAGACTTTCCCGGTGGCAGCGCGGTGCGGCTGTGGCGCTCGATCCAGGGCATCCTGGCATTACCGGACGACACCCGCGTATTCGTTGGCCACGACTACCAGGAGGGTGGCCGCGAGGCGCGTTGGGAGAGCACCGTCGCTGAGCAAAGGGCGAAGAATATCCACCTGGTTGCGGCGCACACCGAAGCCGAGTTCGTCGCCTTGCGTGAAGCGCGCGACAAGACATTGCCGATGCCGCGGCTGATCCTGCATGCGCTGCAGGTCAACATGAACGGCGGACGGCTGCCGGAGCCGGAAGCCAATGGCCGAAGGTATCTGAAGTTTCCGCTGGATGGGTTTTGAGGGGCTGTTGCATCGCGCTCAAGTTTCTTCTCCCCGTCACTATACGGGGAGAAGGTGGCGGTGTCCGACCCGGATAGATAGGTAACAGAATGGACCGATAGCATAGGTGACAGTTTTCTCCCTCGCCGGAGGACCGGCGATGGTTTGGCGAGAGACTGGCATCATGGACGAGCGG